>JAGHEK010000119.1 GCA_017889265.1 Romboutsia sp.
AGCTACATTATTTTATGAACCATCTACAAGAACAAGACTTAGCTTTGAGTCTGCTATGTATAGATTAGGTGGAAATGTTATAGGATTTTCAGAGCCAAACTCATCATCAGTATCAAAAGGTGAAAGTCTAGGAGATACTATAAAAACAGTATCATCTTATGCAGATTTAATAGCAATGAGACATCCTAAAGAAGGTTCAGCAAATGAAGCTATAAAATATACACAAGTTCCTTTTATAAATGCAGGAGATGGTAAAAATCAACATCCAACTCAAACGTTAACAGATCTGTTGACTATAAAATCTTTGAAAAAAACCCTTGAAAATCATACAATCGGACTTTGTGGAGATTTAAAAAATGGAAGAACAGTTCATTCTCTAGTTAAAGCAATGGCTAGATATGAAGGAGTTAAATTCATTTTTATATCGCCAAAAGAGTTAAAAATTCCAGAGTATTTAAAAGAAGAATTACAAAAATCAGGACATAGTTATGTAGAAACTGAAAATTTAGATGAAGTAATAAGCAATTTAGATATACTTTATGTAACTAGAGTTCAAAGAGAAAGATTTGAAAATACTGATGAATATGAAAAACTAAAAGATTATTATATTTTAGATTCTAAAAAAATGAAAAACGCTAAAGATGATATGATTGTTATGCATCCATTACCTAGAGTTAATGAAATAAGCGAAGAAGTTGATAATGATGAAAGAGCAGTTTATTTCAAACAAGCCAAATACGGTATGTTCGTTAGAATGGCACTTATAATTAAACTTTTAGGTATAGAAGTATAGGGGGATAATATGTATAGAGTAATTGAAAATAAATATTTAAAAGATGATATGTATCTTATGAAGGTTGAAGGAAAATTTGAAGGAAAAATGGGGCAATTTTATATGCTAAGAGCTTGGGATAATTACCCACTTCTTTCAAGACCTATAAGTATATGTGATATAGATGAAAATAGTATAACTTTTTTATATAAAGTTTTTGGAGAAGGTACAAAAATACTTTCTAAATTAGAGCCTAACGATACTATAAAACTTGAAGGTCCATATGGAAATGGATACGAAAAAGTAAGTGGAAAAGTTGCATTAGTAGGTGGAGGAATAGGAATAGCACCACTTTATCTTGTAGCAAAAAATATAAAAGACTGTGATGCATACCTAGGTTTTAGAAATGAAGCAGTTTTAGAAGATGAATTTAAAAAAGTTTGTAAAGATGTATACGTTGCAACTGATAATAAGTTCGTAACTGATATGTTAGATGTTGCTAAATATGATTACATACTTACTTGTGGACCAACTCCTATGATGAAAAAATTAGTTGATATGACTAAAAATACTAATACAAAAATAATGGTTTCTCTGGAAAATCATATGGCTTGTGGGGTAGGTGCTTGTCTTGTTTGTACTTGTAAAACTAAAAATGGAAACAAAAAAACTTGTAAAGATGGTCCAGTATTTTGGGGAGAGGACGTGATATTTAATGACTAATTTAGAAGTGAAAATAGGAAATATAACTTTTAAAAATCCTATAATAATGGCATCTGGAACATTTGGATTTGGGAAAGAGTATAACGAGATTTACGATATAAATAAATTAGGTGGTATAAGTAGTAAAGGACTTACTTTAGAAAAAAGAACAGGAAATACTGGCATGAGAGTTTGGGAAACTCCTTCGGGTATGATGAATAGTGTAGGACTTGAAAACCCAGGGGTACAAGGATTTATAGATAATGAATTAGAATTTTTTAAATCATTAGATACTGTAAAAATAGTTAATTTAGGTGGAGCAACTTTAGAAGATTATGTAGAAGGTGCAAAACTTTTAAACGATAAAGAAATAGATATGATAGAACTTAATATATCTTGTCCAAATGTAAAAGCAGGAGGTATGGCTTTTGGAATAAAAGATGAGGTAGCAAGAGAAGTAGTAAGAGCAGTTAGAAAAGTAACTACATTACCTTTGATAGTAAAATTATCTCCAAATGCAGAAGATATAGTATCTATGGCAAAAGTATGTGAAGAAGAAGGTGCAGATGCAGTTTCTCTAGTAAATACTTTTAAGGCTATGGCAATAGATATAAAAAGAAGAAAACCAGTTTTTGAAAATGTATATGCAGGGCTTTCTGGACCAGCGATAAAACCAATAGCACTTAGAATGGTTCACGAAGTTAGTAAAAATGTATCTATTCCAGTTATAGGAATGGGCGGAATAATGAATGCAAATGATGTAATTGAATTTATTATGGCTGGAGCTAGTTGTGTTCAATTAGGTACAGTAAATTTTATTAATCCTAGAATTGGTGAACAGATAATAAATGATTTAGAAAACTTTATGATAGAAAATAATATAAAAAATATAGATGAAATAAAAGGAGTAATATAATTATGAGTAAAGTAGATGTAGTTGAAATATTAAAAAAGAGTGATGCGTTATTAGAAGGACATTTTCTATTATCTTCAGGGAAGCATAGCAATAGATATGTTCAATGTGCTAAAGTTTTAAGATACCCAGAATATGCTAAAGAAGTTCTAAGCACAGTAGTTGAAAAAATAAAAGATTTAGAAATAGATTTAGTTGTAGGACCTGCTATGGGTGGAG
>JAGHEK010000029.1 GCA_017889265.1 Romboutsia sp.
GAAGTAAAAATAATGATACAGGAGAAGATTTAATAATATGATTTTTACCAAGTTATTTTGTATATAAAATACTTTAAAAACTAGTTATTTGAATGATTTAAGTGTATTTTGGTTATAAAAAAACAAATCATAGAATTAACTTGGTAAAAAATTAATGAAAATTAGTTATTTACATATGTTTAGACTTTGTGTATAATTTAAAAAGAAGTATTTTTCGTAGGATTAACCGTAACATATGATGTATTTAAATATAAAAAATTTAGATTAGATTTGCTTATTTATATTGATTAACCGTAACATATGATGTATTTAAATAGTTTAGCTAGTGCTGGAAGTGGCTTTATTAATATGATTAACCGTAACATATGATGTATTTAAATTTTCTTTATTTGTCATTTTTTTATCCTCCAATTTTAAGATTAACCGTAACATATGATGTATTTAAATAGTGGAATTAGAAGAGGCTAAAAAAGGTTTTGAAAGGATTAACCGTAACATATGATGTATTTAAATATGGAAGATAACTAAAATAAAAGGAGATAAAATAAAAAGATTAACCGTAACATATGATGTATTTAAATAAAAAATTAGGAAAAGTTCCAAGTATGATGACTGCTGATTAACCGTAACATATGATGTATTTAAATTTACCGCCTACAGATTTAAAAAAGTTAGACCCTGCGATTAACCGTAACATATGATGTATTTAAATTAGGGGATTTTTAATCCCCTTGTATTATAATATTATGATTAACCGTAACATATGATGTATTTAAATTCGTTGTAATTGTAATTTCCAAAATATATAGCCCTGATTAACCGTAACATATGATGTATTTAAATTTGCTTGATGCAAAAACCCCTTTAAATTGTAAATCCGATTAACCGTAACATATGATGTATTTAAATTGTAGTTCTTGCAGTTCTTGCAGTTCTTCTAACTCCTGATTTACCGTAACATATGATGTATTTAAATATGGAATTTATAAGAAGCAAGAGAAATTTTAAAAGATTAACCGTAACATATGATGTATTTAAATATATCTTTTTTATTAACTCTAACAAAAATATTTATGATTAACCGTAACATATGATGTATTTAAATCAAATATCGTGGATTGCTTGTTCCTCTCCTCCTATTGATTAACCGTAACATATGATGTATTTAAATATAAAAAAATTTAGATTAGATTTTTGATTTGCTTATGATTAACCGTAACATATGATGTATTTAAATTCTAGTATCTTAATTTTTTTAACATTACTATTTTAGATTAACCGTAACATATGATGTATTTAAATTTGCATTATTATCCATCTTTTTAACCTCCAAATTTGATTAACCGTAACATATGATGTATTTAAATGAGTTAATTGCCCATTCTTTCCAACACTCCATACAACAGATTAACCGTAACATATGATGTATTTAAATTTATATCTACATACTTCGAACCTTGAACAATAGCTTGATTAACCGTAACATATGATGTATTTAAATTTAAGGTTTTTTAACTCATTAAATTTTTTATCGCGATTAACCGTAACATATGATGTATTTAAATGCTCTAGCACCTGAGGAACTATTTGTTATTATAGAGATTAACCGTAACATATGATGTATTTAAATTTTATATATAATATTATTCTTTTTAATTGCTTGTAGATTAACCGTAACATATGATGTATTTAAATGTTATCTTATCCCCTTCCTTTAGTTGCATATTTTTTGATTAACCGTAACATATGATGTATTTAAATATCTAATAGTGGAGAAAGATATATAGCTTGTGAAACGATTAACCGTAACATATGATGTATTTAAATTGATAGATATTTATTATCTTTAGATATATATAAATAGATTAACCGTAACATATGATGTATTTAAATTTACTAACATACAGGATTATAAAATTTTTTACCAAGATTAACCGTAACATATGATGTATTTAAATAACTTTAGTAGATGCAGAATCTGCTCTTCCTATGGGATTAACCGTAACATATGATGTATTTAAATCGGCTAACATACAGGATTATAAAATTTTCCACCAAGATTAACCGTAACATATGATGTATTTAAATAAGCAATTTTCTAGCGTTCTTTTGTCTAGATATTCTAGATTAACCGTAACATATGATGTATTTAAATTAGATTTTCTTCTTTAATCTTGTTTGCTATGGCGATTGCTGGAGATTAACCGTAACATATGATGTATTTAAATTCTTCTGTACTGTAAAGTAAATCCCCTAAAACTTGATTAACCGTAACATATGATGTATTTAAATTATACAAGTGAAACAGGTATTGAAATATTTTACGAAGATTAACCGTAACATATGATGTATTTAAATGTTTTAGATTTTGACACTTTTAATCATCACGACCAGATTAACCGTAACATATGATGTGTTTGATTGGGATAAAATTTTTATCATTTAAAGATTTAAGTATCTCTGATTAACCGTAACATATGATGTGTTTGATTATATGAGAAAGTCAAGTAATTACCAACAAAAATATTTAACATTTTCTGAATAAGTGTTATTATATAAAAGATAATTATAACACAAGGAGAAAAAATAAATGTCATCATATACATTAAAACTAATAGCACTTATAATAATGGTGATAGACCATATAGGTCACTTTTTTCCATATATAGACGGAATGGTATATATGAGAATTATCGGAAGATTAGCGATGCCTGTGTTTTTCTATATGTTAGTAGAAGGATACGTTCATACAAAAGACTTAGAACAATATAAAATGAGGCTACTGCTTTTTTCGATAATAATGTTTTCGGGAAATCTACTTATATTATCACTTATAGAATTTTTAGATATTGATATATATTTAGGATATACAATGTCGCCGTTGTCTCCAAATATATTTTTATCTATGTTTTTGGGGCTTAATATAATAGAAAATCTAGAAAAGATAGTAAAGAAAGATTACGATTTTAAAAATATAATAAAACTATTTTTAGCGATGTTTTTAAGTATATTTACAGAGGCATCATATTATGGAATACTTATGTGTATAGTATTTTTCGTGTTTAGAGATGATAAAGTGAAAAAATCTATACTATATGTAGTAGGTTCTTTAATAATATGCTTTTTATATCAAAATTATATACAGATGTTTATGGTATTTGCTATATTTTTGATACTTTTATACAACGGACAAAAAGGGAAAAAGGCTATGAAATATTTCTTTTATGTATTTTATATGGCTCATATTTGGATCTTCTCTTTATTAAGTATTTTTATAGCTAATTATAGATATTAAAAATTACCTTCAATTTTATGAAGGTGATTTTTTTTTGAAATATAATATATAAATATAAAGTATTTTCTGGGAGATGATAAAAAATGGATAGTAAATGTGCTGTTATATATAAAAGTAAGTACGGTTCTACTAAATGTTATGCAGGGTGGATTGCCCTAAAACTTGGTGCAGATTTATATGAATTATCAGATTTTAGGATTAGAGATATTAAAAAATACGATACTATAATTTATGGGGGAAGTATTTATTTTGGAAAGTTATCAGGGATTGATTTTCTAGTTGAAAATTACGATAAATTAAAAGATAAAGAAGTGGTTTTATTTGGTGTAGGTATAGATGATGATTATAAATTTGAGAACTTAGATGACTTCGATAAATTTTATTTAAGAGGAAGTATAGATTTCAAAAACATAAGTATAACAGATAAGATTATTATTAATTATTTAAGGAGTAAATTCTCTCTAAAAGATGAGAAATTACTTAGTACTTATGAGAATATAATTCTAAATCAAATAGATAGCGATTTTTTAGATAAAAAAAATATAGATAGTATAATTAATAGGTCTAAAGCATAATTTTTTTCATAAAATTAACTAAGGTTATTTATAAAAGGAGGGCTTTGATGAGGTATAGCTCAAAGGCAATCATAGGTGTTTTTTGTATATCAACAGGTATGAGCACAGTTTTATCTACTTTCTTACCTAATTGGGTCTGGAGCTTGATTGTATCATTTGTTCTTATAGTTTGTGGGGTATTATTTTTTTATAATTATTAAAAAGGAAGTGGTTTTATGAAAATGATTACGATAAAAATGCCTAAGTGGATTTCTAAGATAATCTTAAAATTTATGAAAAAGAGTAATTAAAAAGCCTACTTTAATGAGTAGGCCTAAAGAGTTTATTAAGCTCTTTCTATTTTACCAGAACGTAAACATCTAGTACAAACTTTTACTCTTTTTGGAGTTCCTTCTATTATAGCTCTAACACTTCTTAAGTTTGCTGACCACGTTCTTTTATTATGTCTATTTGAGTGAGATACTTGGTTTCCAGAAACTTTTCCTTTACCACATACGCTACATACTCTTGCCATTTTGTATGCACCTCCTTAAAAATTTCTTTAAAGATTAAAAACATATTTATATTATCATAAATATCCAAAACGTGCAATAGAAATATATATTTGCTATATATATATTGAACATTTTTTTATTATAATATAAAATTATATATTATAAACTATTGTACATATTATATCAGATTATTATCAAATAATAAAGGGTAAATAGGCATTAAGGTATTATAGTTAAATATAAAAATCATAAGGAGGTAACTTATGGGTGTCAAATTAGCTAATCAATATGGAAATATAGAAATAGATAAAAAGGTTATATCTCAAATTGCTTACAAAGCTGCTATGGAAAGTTATGGTCTTGTTGGGCTTGCTTTTAAGTCAAAGGGTATAATTGAAATATTAAAAGGTGAAAATGCTTTTAAGGGAGTTTTGATACAAGAAGTAGGGGAGAATGAGATTTCAATAGAGCTTTACGTTGTTTTACAATACGGAACTAATATATCAACTGTTGCTAATAATATAATAGATAAGGTAAAGTATACAGTAGAAAAAGTTACATCAGTTAAGGTTAATAAAATAGATATTAATGTTCAGGGCATTAGAGTTAAGTAGTATAGGAGGAAGATTATGATAAATATAAAAGGAACAGATTTAAAGAAGATGTTCATATCGGGAGCTAACAATCTTCAAAATCATAAAGAATTAGTTGATAAATTAAATGTATTCCCTGTTCCAGACGGAGATACAGGAACTAATATGTCGCTTACTATATCTTATGCAATAAAAGAGTTATTAAAATCAGAAGTTGATGATATAACTAATATAGGAAAAGTGCTTTCAAAAGGATTTTTAATGGGTGCTAGAGGAAACTCTGGAGTAATATTATCTCAAATAGTAAGAGGTTTTGCAAAGTCAATAGAAGGAAAAGAAACTTTAAATACTGTTGATTTAGCAGATGCATTAAAACTTGGTTCTGATACTGCATACAAAGCAGTTATAAAGCCAATAGAAGGAACTATACTTACTGTTGTTAGAGAGAGTGCTGAGTATGCCCAAAAAATTGCAAAAAAAGAAGATGATGTAGTAAGATTTTTTGAACTTGTGATAGGAGAGGCAAATCAGTCATTAAAAAGAACTCCTGAACTTTTAAAGAGTTTAAAAGAAGCTGGAGTTGTAGATTCAGGAGGTAAAGGTCTTATACTTATATACGAAGGTATGTATAATGCCCTAAAAAATAATCCTATTGAATTAAAAGATAGCTCATTAACTGCCGAACCTACTACAAATCAATTATCAAACGTTAATTCTCAAGATATAGAATTTGGTTATTGTACGGAATTTATATTAGAAACAGATAAGGTTGATGATACTCATATAAGAGATATAATGCTAAAATATGGAGATAGTTTAGCAGTCGTAGGTGATGACGGGATAATAAAAGTTCACGTTCATACTAATGACCCAGGTCTTGCAATTCAAGAAGCCTTAAAGTTTGGTCAATTACTTACTATAAAGATAGAGAATATGAGATTCCAACACGAAAATACGTTATTAGAAAAAGGTAGTAATAACGAAGAAGTAGCTACTTTATCAGAAGAAGAAAAAGAATATGGATTTATAGCTACTTCTATGGGAGAAGGATTAGCAGAAATATTTAAAGGTTTTGGAGTTGATTACGTAATAGAAGGTGGTCAAACTATGAACCCTAGTACAGAAGATTTCCTAAAAGCTATAAATTCTATAAATGCTAGAAATATATTTATATTCCCTAATAATAGCAATGTAATAATGGCTGCAAATCAAGCTAAAGATATAAGTGATAAAAATATAATAGTTATACCTACTAAAAATACTCCACAAGCATTTAGTGCATTAGTAAACTTTAATAGTGAAGACACTGTAAAAGAAAATGAAGAAGTATTTAATTCTTCTTTAGAAGCAGTAAAATGTGGTCAAGTAACTTATGCAGTTAGAAATACTACTATGAACGGAATAGATGTTAAAGAAGATGATATAATAGCTTTATCTAAAGGTACGTTAATATCATCAGGAGATAGTGTAAACAATGTTACTTGTAAGTTAGTTGAAGAATTAGTAGATGATGAAACTTCAATAGTAACTTTATACTATGGTGATATGATAAATGAAGAAGATGCGAATACTTTATTATCAGAAATACAAGCAAAATTTGACGATATAGACGTTGAACTTTATTATGGAGGTCAACCAGTATATCATTACTTAGTATCGGTAGAATAAAATATTTTTAAAAAGTCCTGTATGTATACAGGGCTTTCTTTAGGTGGATGATTATGAATTTAAATATGGATATTCAATATATAAAAGGTATAGGACCTAAAAAAGCATACAAACTCAATAAGCTAGGAATTTTTACATTAAAAGATATGATATATTATTTTCCAAGAAGTTTTGAGGATAGAGGAAATTTTAAAAAAGTATGTACTTTAGAACAAGATGAAAAAGTTAGTGTAAAAGCAGTGATTATTTCTATTACTTCAAAAGAAGTTAAAAATAAAATGGAAGTAATTAATGTAGTAGTAAAAGATGAAACTGGATTTTTGACTTTAACTTTTTTTAATCAGTCATATATAAAAAAATATTTTAAAGTTAACGATTATGTTTTAGCTTTTGGTAAAGTAAAAAAGGAGTATGGGAAAGTTTATTTGACTTCTTGTGAGATAGAACATTTAAACAAAGCAAGTTCTTTTAATATTACACCTGTATATCCACTTACTTATGGGGTTACTAATAATGAAATAGTAAGTATATTTAAAACTATTTTTAATAATGAAATAAAAGTAAAAGAATATTTACCTTTAGATGTTATAAAAAAACATAATTTATGTAGTATAGATTACGCTATAAAAAATATACATTTCCCAAGTAGTAAAGAGGCTCTAAAAGTAGCTTTATACAGAATAGTATTTGAAGAATTTTTAGCACTTCAGTTAGGTCTTTTTATGTTTAAAACTGGTATAAATGATGAAATCGGTATTTCTTTTGATATTTGTGATTTGGATGAAATAAAAAAAGTACTCCCTTTTGAACTTACTAATGCCCAAAATAGAACTTTAAATGAAATATTACAAGATATGAATTCTACTAAAGTTATGAATAGATTAGTTCAAGGAGATGTTGGTTCTGGAAAAACTGTTGTAGCTTTAATTGCTATATTTAATGCCGTAAAAAATAATTATCAAGCCTCACTAATGGCACCTACTGAAATACTTGCAGAGCAACATTATTCATATTTTTGTGAAACTTTAGAAAAGTTAGGTATAAAAACTGGACTTTTAGTCGGTAGTCTGACTAAAAAGAAAAAAGAAGAAGTTTTATTTAAAGTTAAAAATGGAGAAATAGATGTTTTAATAGGAACTCATGCACTTATTGAAGATAATGTTGAGTTTAATAATTTAGGTTTCGTTATAACTGATGAACAACATAGATTTGGAGTAAAGCAAAGAAACAAGCTTTCTAAAAAAGGAAATAATCCAGATATCTTAGTTATGACTGCAACACCTATTCCTAGAACTCTAGCATTAATTCTTTATGGAGATTTGGATATTTCTATAATAGATGAATTACCTCCAGGAAGGCAAAAGATAGATACTATGGCTATTGAAAAGAGTAAAAGAGCTAGTATTTATAATTCATTCGCAAGAAAGGAAGTACAAAAAGGAAGACAAGTCTATATAGTTTGTCCTTTGGTAGAAGAAAGTGAAAATATAGATGCTAAATCGGCAGTAGAATTATTAGAAGAACTCAAAAGTGAGTTTTTTAGCGACTTGAGATTAGGTCTTTTGCACGGGAAAATGAAATCTAGTGAAAAAGATAGTATAATGAAAAGTTTTAAAAATCAAGAGATAGATATATTAGTTTCAACTACTGTTATTGAAGTAGGTGTAAACGTTCCTAATGCTACACTTATGATAATAGAAAATGCAGAAAGATTTGGATTAGCACAACTTCATCAGTTAAGAGGGCGAGTGGGTAGAGGAAGTGAAAAATCATATTGTGTACTTGTATATAATTCTAAAACTGAAGTTTGTAAACAAAGAATGAATATAATGCAAGAAACTAATGATGGCTTTAAAATATCGGAAAAAGATTTGGAAATAAGAGGTCCTGGGGAGTTTTTTGGAACTAAGCAACACGGTATACCGGAACTTAAAGTAGCAAATATTTTTAAACATATGAAAATCCTTAAATTAGCACAAAATGAGGCGAAAGAGATTTTATTAAAAGATATTAATCTTAAAAATAATATAGAACTTAAAAGGTATATTGTAGATAAATTTGAAAAGTCTTTAAAAGAAATTTCGTTGAATTAGTATATTTTATGATAAAATATACTGAGAGGTGATTTTATTGAGAGTTATATCTGGTAAAGCAAGAGGATTAAAACTTAATGCTCCAAAAGATGATAATGTAAGACCTACTACTGATAGAGTTAAAGAATCTTTATTTAATATAATAAATTCATATATAATAGATAGTGAAGTGTTGGATTTATTTGCAGGGACGGGTTCTTTGGGGATTGAATGTTTGTCAAGAAATGCGAAAAGTTGTGTTTTTGTAGATATAAATAATACTAGTTTAGATATAGTTAAATCGAATATAAAAAAAGCTAAAGTAGAAAAAGAAAGTACTGTTTTAAAACTTGATTTTAAAAGTGCTATAAATAAGCTAAAACCTAAAAAATTTGATATAATCTTTATGGACCCACCATATTATGAAAATTTATTTATAGAATGCCTTGAAGAAATATCAAAATCCAATATTTTAAAACAAGAAGGTATAATAGTTGTAGAACACGATACCAAGGAACTTTTAGAAGATAACGTAGGAAATTTAATTAAAACTAAAAGTAAAAAATATGGTAATACTACACTTACTTTTTATGAATTAGAGGAATAAATATGAAAAAAAATTATAGAAAAGCCATATTTGCAGGTAGTTTTGACCCTATAACTAATGGTCATCTAGATATAATAATTAGAGCATCTAAAATTTTTGATGAGTTGCAAGTAGGTGTTTTAAGCAATCCAAATAAAAAATCATTATTTACTTTCGATGAAAGAGTTAATTTGATAAAAGAATGTACTAAAAGTATTAATAATATAAAAATAGTTAGCTTTGATGGGCTTTTGGTTTCTTATTGTAAAGAAAATAATATAGACACTGTAATAAGAGGCATAAGAAGTAGTTTAGATACAGAATATGAACTTCAAATGGCTAATATGAATAGAAAATTAAATCCTGATATAGAAACTATAATATTTCCTACTAAACCTGAGTATTCATTTATAAGTTCTTCTTCAGTAAAAGAAGTGTTTGCTTTTGGTGGAGAAATAAGAGATTTAGTTCCAAGTATAGTATTTGAAAAGCTAAGTAAAAAAACTAAAGGGTGTGAGTAAAATGTATGTTGATTTAGAAATTATTGATAAATTAGAAGAATTAGAATATATCGTAGCGAATGCAAAAACGATTCCTTTTTCTAACAAGGTAGGTTTAGACCAAGATGAAATCATAAGTTTAATACGAGATATAAGAGCTATACTTCCTGATGAATTAAAACAAGCTTCTTGGGTTAATAATGAAAGAAATAAAATACTAAACGATGCAAAATTAGAAGCAGAAAGCATAGAAAAACAAGCTAAAAAAGAAGCTAAAAGACTTAAGGAAGAATACGAAGAAAAAATGATTAGCTTAAATGAACATTCAGAAGAAGTTTTAGAACAATATATACAAACTAGTGATACAGTAATTTTAGCCAAAGAAAGAGCGGAAGAAACTGTTCAAAAAGCACAAAGATATGCAGAAGAAATAAAAAGAGGTGCTATCGAATATGCAGAAGATGTTTTAATGTCTATTGAAGAAAATTTACAGTCAACACTTTATGAAATAGAAAGAAACAGAGTAGAGTTAAACCCGAACTCAAAGAAAGAAAGCGATTAGCTTTCTTTTTTTATATTTATATTTTCTATCATTAAAAGCATTATAATTATTAGTAAAATTATGTAGGTATAAATTTTGTAATAAGAAAAATCAATTAAACTAAAATTACTATAAAAAGTAGATACGGATTTAGATAAATTCGAAGTAGAATATAGTATAAAGGTAAATATTGATGCGAAAATACCGTGCAAGAATTTACTTAATATATACATATTAATATTTATATCCGTGTTTGCTAAAAAACTGCAACATTGTGCTAGTATAGAAATTCCACTAAATCCAATTAAAAAACTAGCAAGTGATACTTTTATTACCTCACTAGATGAAGTGATACTTGATAATTTACTGCATCCTATTGTTATTTCAAAAATACCACTTATAAAAGCTGTACAAGTTTCTTTAGTTATATTAAAGAATGAAAAAGGTATGTAAACAATATTAGTTAAGAAATCTATGACTCTAAAAAGCGAAAGTATCTCAAATACAACAGAAAATGATATTACAAAACCACCCACCATTAAAATAGTATTAAGTGCATTGAATATCGAATTTCCAAAAAGAACGAAAAAGCTTTTATTATTTTTTAGTTTTATACTATTTTTAATAACATATCTAAGCGAACTATTATTATTTTTTATATCACTATTTCCATAATTTCTAAAAATTATTCCTACTGTTAAAGCACCTAGATAATGAGATAAAAGCATCAAATACCCAAGCTTTTCATTTAAAAACATTCCAGTAGCCACAGAACCTATTATAAAAAGTGGTCCAGATGTCGAACAGAAAGAAACTAATCTTTGGGCTTCATCTTTTGAAATTTCATTTTTGTTTCTAAGTTCTGATGCAAGTTTCGTACCTATTGGATACCCTGAAAACATAGATATAACAAATACTAATGCGCTTTTTCCAGATACTCTAAAAAGTAAATTAGTTATAGGGTTTATAATAAAACCTATTATATCGACTAATTTTAGTTCTACTATTAGATTTGCACATATTATAAAAGGAAGTAGAGAAGGAATTAAAATATCGTACCATATTCTAAAACCATTTTTAGCTGAATTTATAGATTTTTCTGGGAAAGATATGATTCCTATGACAATTAATAAAACTACAAATATAGGAAGGAAAAAATTAATTATTTGTTTTTTTTTCATAAACCACCTCTAAAAAATAAGTATAGTTTTTAAAGGTTATGAAGTTAATAATATTAATATTACAATAATGTAATGTTAATGAAATATAAATCGCTATTTTAGTTAAAATTATTGTGATATTATTTGGGTAGTTAATCGAATGAAATGAGGTAATTAATATATGTTTGATAATTTTACACTAGAAATAATGGCTATTATTTTTATGACTATGGACCATATGTATACAATACTACCAAAAGAGTTTAATATACCTATATGGTTTGGTTATTTTGGAAAATTAGCGGCTCCAATATTCTTTTATTTGGCAGTGGAAGGGTTTTATTATACTAGTAGTAGAAAAAAATATATATCTAGAGTTTTAAGTATGGGATTAGTTATGGTATTCGTAGATATAGTTTTTAAAATACACAATAATATTTTTCTATCTATAGGATTTGGATTATTGATGCTTAGTGGAATAGAACTTTTAAAAAATTCTAGACAAGACAATATAAATAAATTAAAAGGAATTGTATTAACAGTATTATTTTTTATTTTAGGGCTTACAACAGAAGCATCTTTATACGGTGTAGGTATGTTTTTAATATTCTATTTATTTAGAAATAATAAATTAGTTACATATTTTGTATATAGTTTATTTAGTTTATTTCCTTTAATAAATTTTATTGGACCAGATTTTTTAGAAGCGGCAATGTTATGGGACTATCAATGGATGATGATATTTGCTATAATTCCTATATCTATGTATAACGGTAAGTTAGGATTAAATAATAGATTTACAAAATGGTTATTTTATTGGTTTTATCCATTACATTTGATAGTTTTAACAGTTATATCTTATATTTAATAATAAATAATAATAAAAAAATAGGCGATTTAAGCCTACGAGTGTTGCATTAATGTAAAATTTAATACTTTACAAAATAACCCTTATATGCGTAGAGCTATCGCTCTAATAATTATAAGGGTTACATTTTATTCCAGTTTAAAATTTGGCGCACTTATCCCTTGTGTAAAAAA
>JAGHEK010000120.1 GCA_017889265.1 Romboutsia sp.
ACTATTTTCCAATTTTATATAATCTCCTTTTTAAATAACATATATCATATTTTATATATATAAGTTATAATAACAATTATAAGAATTATTATACAATATATTTATAAAGGTGATTAAAATGAATTTAATAACACTAGAAAATATAAGCAAAAGTTATTCAGATAAGATACTTTTTGAAAATATTTCTCTTGGAATAAATGATAATGAAAAAATAGGTATAATTGGAGTAAATGGTACTGGCAAATCTACCCTTTTAAAAATAATTGCTCAAGTTGAAAGTCCAGATAGCGGTAACATAATTACATCTAATAAGCTAAAAATAGAATACCTTCCACAAAATCCAAACTACGATGAGAATTTAACTGTTATAGAGCAAGTATTTAACTGCGAATCTAAAGAAATGAAGTTACTTTTTGAATACCAAAAAACTCTAAATAAACTTGAAGATTTTAATGAAAAATTAAATGATAAGCTTATTAAACTTCAAAGTGAAATAGATACCTTAAATCTTTGGGATTTAGAAAGTGAGGCAAAATCTATTTTAACAAAACTTGGTATAACAGACTTTACAAAGAAGGTAAAAGCTTTATCTGGTGGTCAAAAAAAGAGAGTTTCTTTAGCTTCTTCATTAGTTACACCATGCAATTTACTTATTCTAGATGAACCTACAAACCATTTAGACAACGAAACAATAGATTTTTTAGAAGAATATTTAAATTCAAGAAAAGGCTCATTAATTATGATAACTCACGATAGATATTTTCTAGACAGAGTTTCTAATAAAATAATAGAGCTAGATAAAGGTAAACTATATTCTTACGATGGAAATTACTCAGTATTTTTAGAAAAGAAAGCAGAAAGACTTGCTTTAAATGCTAG
Organism: Romboutsia sp.; assembly: GCA_017889265.1. Classification (GTDB taxonomy): domain Bacteria; phylum Bacillota; class Clostridia; order Peptostreptococcales; family Peptostreptococcaceae; genus JAGHEK01. Next base: position 880 of record JAGHEK010000120.1, read on the forward strand.
TATGGAATCTAAAAGACAAAGTCTAATTAAAAAAGAGCTAAAATGGGTTAAAAGAGGTGCAAAGGCTCGTACTACTAAACAAAAAGCTAGACTTCAACGTTTTGATGAACTTATAAATGATGAGCCTATAAAAAATGACGATAAATTAAATATCTCTGTTTCATCTACTAGACTTGGAAACAAAATAATAGAAATCAACAATATATCAAAATCATTTGATGATAAAAAAATAATAGATAATTTTAGCTATGTAGTTTCTAAAAAAGATAGAATAGGAATAATAGGGAAAAATGGTATGGGTAAGTCTACCCTTATAAAAGTATTAAATAAAGATATAAATCCAGACAAAGGAAATGTAGATATTGGAGAAACTGTAAAGATAGGTATATTTAGTCAAGATGATTCTCATATGAAAGGCGATATGAAAGCTATCGATTACATAAAAGAAGTTAGCGATTTTATAGAAACTTCTGATAAAACAAAAATTTCTGCATCTCAAATGTGTGAAAGATTTTTATTTAATTCTACTCTTCAGTATACTCCCATATCAAAATTATCAGGTGGAGAAAGACGTAGACTTCATCTTTTAAGGACTCTAATGATAGCACCAAATGTTCTTTTATTAGATGAGCCTACCAATGATTTAGATATAGAAACATTAACTATTCTTGAGGATTATTTAGATGATTTTAATGGCGTTGTTATAACTGTGTCACACGATAGATACTTTTTAGATAGAACTTGTAATAAGATTTTTTCATACGAAAATTTTGGTGATATAAAAGTATTCACTGGAAATTATAGCGACTATATATTAAATAAAAAGGATGAGATAATTGAAAAACCTAAAGAAATAATAAAGAAAGAAAAGCCTAAAAACAATAAAAAAGTAAAATTTAGCTACAACGAACAAAGAGAATTTGATACAATAGATTCAGATATAGAAAATTTAGAGGAGAAAATAAAGGAAATAGATGCACTTTGTAGTATAAACTCTAGTGATTTCACTAAACTACAAGAACTTCTTGATAAAAAATCAGATTTAGAAAAAGAACTTGAATATAAGTATGAAAGATGGGAATATTTAAATACTTTAAAAGAGGAAATGAATTAAAGGGGGATACTATGCAAGATACACTAAATTATCTAAAAGAAAACTTAAATAATCTTGAAACTAAAAATTTAAATGATATTGACTTATCAAAAACTCAAGTATTCGTAGTAGATTTAAATAATGGTTTTGCTAAAAAAGGAAACTTATTTTCAGAAAGAATAAATAAACTAATAAATCCAACAGTAGAATTTTTAAATGACATTTCTGATAAAGTTTCAAATATAACTGCTTTTACAGACTGTCACGATAACTCATCAATAGAATTTTTAAACTACCCTACTCACTGTCTTTTAGATACCGATGAATGCGAAATTGTAGATGAGCTAAAAAATATAAAAAACTTAGATATTATAAAGAAAAATTCTACTAATGCTTTTTTCAATCTAAAGGATACTGAATTTAAAAATATAGACAATATAATAGTAATAGGTGATTGTACTGATATTTGTATATATCAATTCGTGATAACCTTAAAAACATATTTTAATGAAAATAATATAAAAAAAGAAATAATAGTTCCTATGGATTTAGTGGATACTTATCACATAGATAAAGTACACGATGCTAATCTTTTAAATATAGTATTTTTAAATAGTATGATACAAAATGGAATAAAAGTTGTAAAGAGTATAAAAAAATATTAAATGTATTTATAGTTAATACTGGAGTGAACATTTTCTCCAGTATTTTATTTTATATATTTACTTATTCTTTTTGTTTTGGTATATTATTAAAAAGTATTTTAAAGGAGATTTTTATGAATATTAGTAAACTTATAGATATATCTATGAAAAATAAAAAACCTGATTTAGTTTTAAAAAATGGAAATGTAGTCAACGTCTTTTCTCATGAGATCCTGAAACAAGATGTTGCAATTCATAATGGGAAAATAGTTGGTATTGGTAACTATGATGGAATTAAAAATATTGATGTAAGCAATAAATATATAGTTCCAGGTCTTATAGATTCACATGTTCATATTGAATCGTCAATGCTTTCTCCTAGAGAGTTCGCAAAAGCTATAATTCCAAGAGGAACTACAACTATAATCACAGATCCTCATGAAATAGCTAATGTTTGTGGCATAGATGGAATAAACTATATATTAAATTCAACTGAAGATATTCCTCTTGATGTATTTATAATGCTCCCTTCTTGTGTTCCAGCTACTTCATTCGAAAATTCTGGTGCAAAATTATTAGCTAAAGACTTAGAACCTCTTATGGATAATCCTAGAGTCTTAGGACTTGGAGAAATGATGAATTATCCCGGAGTTATTTATAAAGATTCTGATGTAATCGAAAAATTAGAACTATCAAAAAAATATGAAAAAATAGTAGACGGTCACTCTCCTAATCTTACTAAAGAAGGTTTGTATGCATATATATTAAGTGGTGTTAAAACAGACCATGAGTGCAAAACAGCAAAAGAAATGATAGAAAAAATAAGACTAGGTATGTATGTTCTTATAAGAGAAGGTTCTGCTACAAAAGACCTTGTTAATCTTATGAAAGGATTGAACAATTTCAATTATCAAAGATGTGCTTTTTGTACAGATGATAAACATCCAGAGGATATACTAAAAAATGGGCATATAGATAATAACATAAAAATAGCTATAAAAAATGGACTAGACCCTATGATCGCTATAAAAATGTCTACTATTAATCCTGCAACTATTTATAATCTAAAAAATAAAGGTGCAATATCTTTAGGTTTTGATGCTGACATTTTAGTAGTCGATAATTTATCTGATTTTAATATAGAAAAAGTTTTTAAAGATGGTATTTTAGTTTCTGAAAACAAAAATCTAGTAGTACAAATAGATGATTATAAATATGATAATGTTTTAAATACAGTAAATGCAATAGATATAACAGAAAACGACTTAAAAATAAAGATAAGTTCAGATACTGCAAATATAATAGGAATTAATAATCACAGTTTAATAACAGAAAAAATAACAAAAAAAGTTGAAACAGAAAATGGATACTTTAAATATTGTGATAACATTTCAAAAATAGTAGTCCTTGAAAGACATAATAAAACAAATAATATCGGTCTTGGACTAGTTAAAAACTTCGATATAAAAAACGGTGCTCTAGCTTCAACAGTTGCTCACGACTCACATAACATAATAGCAATTGGAGATAATGATAAAGATATAATAAATGCTATAAGTCAAGTAAAAAATATGCAAGGTGGAATAGCAATATCATCTAATAATGAAATACTTGATAGCCTAGATTTAAAAATAG
>JAGHEK010000030.1 GCA_017889265.1 Romboutsia sp.
AATATATAATGTTTATAGATAGTGATGATTGGATAGATTCTAATATGGTTAATAGATTATATAGCTTAATAAGCGAAAAAGATGCATGTATAGCACAATGTGATTTTGCTAGAGTGTATAACGATGAAAATATATATTTTAATAATGAAAACATAAATATAAAGGTAATGGATAGTAAAGAAGCAATGATAAGCATCTATAAAAATAATGGGGTAAAAAGTATCGTTACATGGAATAAAATATATAAAAAAGAATTATTCAATACTATACGATTCCCAAAAGGAAAAATACATGAGGATGAATTTACTACATATAAATTATTTGATAAATGCAAAAAGATTATAGATACTGATGAAGTTATGTATTACTATAGGCAAAGAGATGGAAGTATAATGAAAAGTGAGTTTAGTATAAAAAGATTGGATGTAATAGAAGCTATAAAAGAAAGAATTAAATATTTTGAAAATAAAGGGTATAAGGAACTAAAGTTATTAGCTGAGAATCAATTACAAAGTTTGTTAAGGTCGTTTTATACAACAATATATAATAGTACAATTGAGAATAAGGAACTTTATTTAAATAAAATAGTAAAAGAAATTAGAAAAAATTATTTTAAGTTTATTTCAAATAGACATGTATCTAAAAAGTCAAAGATTTTAATAACTATAATTAGCATAAATGATGGTTTATATTATAAAATATATAAATTTAAAAATAACATAAGTAGAAAGGAGAAAATTTAAATGGATAGAAAAATAGCATTAATAACAGGTATAACAGGACAAGATGGTTCATATTTAGCAGAATTATTGCTAGAAAAAGGATATGAAGTACATGGGATAATAAGAAGAGCGAGTACATTTAATACGAAAAGAATAGATCATTTATACCAAGATCCACATGAAGAAGATATAAGATTATTTTTACATTATGGTGATATAACTGATTCTAGCAATATAAATCGTTTAATAGAAAAAATAAAGCCTGATGAAATATATAATCTGGCTGCACAGTCTCACGTAGGCGTATCATTTGATTCACCTGAGTATACAGCAGAAGCTACAGGAGTTAGTACACTTAGAATACTTGATGCAATTAGAGAAACTGGTATAAAAACAAAGTTCTATCAAGCATCGACTAGCGAATTGTTTGGTGGTTTACCAGAAACTGCACCTCAAAATGAAAAAACACCTTTTTATCCAAAGAGTCCTTATGGGGTAGCTAAATTATATTCTTATTGGATAACGGTTAATTATAGAGAATCATATAATATGTTTGCTTGTAATGGTATTTTGTTTAATCACGAATCTCCAAGAAGAGGAGAAACATTTGTTACAAGAAAAATAACTAGAGCAGTGGCAGCGATTCACTTGGGAAAGCAGGAAAAATTATATTTAGGAAATCTAGATGCGAAAAGAGATTGGGGACATGCTAAAGATTACGTAGAAGGAATGTGGTTAATGTTACAACAAGAAAAACCACAAGATTATGTTTTAGCCATGAATGAAACACATACAGTTAGAGAATTTGTTGAGCTTGCATTTGGTGAGCTTGGATATAACATTATATGGGAAGGATCTGGAGTTAATGAAAAAGGAATTGATAAAAATACAGGAAAGGTTTTAATAGAAGTAGATCCTAGATATTTTAGACCTGCAGAAGTTGAATTTTTATGGGGAGATAGCACTAAAGCAAGAAAAGAACTTAATTGGAAACCAAATTACTCTTTTATAGATTTAGTAAAAGAAATGGTATCATCTGATTTAGAAGAAATGAAAAATGGTGGTGGATATAAATCTAAGTTTGAAAATTAAGATTGAATAGATTATAATTGATAGAGTAAAGTACTCTATCAATTTTTAATAAATAAGAGGTGATTTTATGGATAAAAATTCTAAAATATATGTTGCTGGACATAGAGGATTAGTAGGTTCAGCTATAGTAAGAAATTTAGAATCTAAAGGTTATAAAAATATAATATATAGAACTAGCAAGGAATTAGATTTAACAAATCAACAAGATGTTAATAAATTTTTTGATGATGAAAAACCTGAATATGTGTTTTTGGCAGCGGCAAAAGTTGGAGGAATACATGCAAATAATACTTATCCAGCAGATTTTATATATGAAAATTTAATGATACAAAGTAATGTCATAAAGGCATCACATGATTCTAAGGTTAAAAAGTTGCTTTTTTTAGGAAGTACGTGTATTTATCCTAAAATGGCAAATCAACCAATAAAAGAAGAATATCTTCTAACGGGAAGTTTAGAGAAAACTAATGAAGCATATGCTATAGCTAAGATAGCTGGATTAGAAATGTGTAAGTTTTTTAAGAGACAATATGGAGATAATTTTATAAGTTGTATGCCAACAAACTTGTATGGTCCGAATGATAATTTTGATTTGAAAAATTCTCACGTTTTACCAGCATTAATTAGAAAGATGCATGAAGCAAAATTAAACAAAAATGATACCGTAGAAATTTGGGGAACAGGAAAACCATTAAGAGAATTTTTATATGTGGATGACATGGCTGATGCATGTGTATTTCTTATGGAAAATTATGATGGAGAAGAACATATTAATATAGGTACAGGTGAAGAAATATCTATAAAAGATTTAGCTCAACTTATAAAAAAAATAGTTGATTTTGATGGTGAGTTGGTATTCGATAATTCTATGCCTGATGGGACTCCTAAAAAGTTAACAGATGTATCTAAACTTCATAATTTAGGATGGAAACACAAAGTAAAGTTAAATAAAGGAATAGAATTATCTTATGAGTGGTATAAGAAAAACTTTGATGAAATAGAGTATAAATAGATAGGAAAAATTATTTATGAAAAAAATAAAAATAAAGTTTGTTGATTTTTGGAATGGATTTGATATATATGATAATATATTTGTTGATTGTATAAAGAAAAAATATGATATAGAATTTAGTGATAATCCTGACTATATAATATATTCTGTATTTGGAAATGAATATTTAAACTATAACTGTGTAAGAATTTTTTATACCGGTGAAAACATAAGACCTGATTTTAACTTATGTGATTATGCCTTGGGATTTGATTATATAGATTTTGAAGATAGATATATGAGATTACCGTTATATTTGTTCAATCATTATAGAAAAGATCTTGATAATGCTATTAATAAGCATAATTTAGATAAAGATAAAGTTTTAGGAAAAAAATTATTTTGTAATTTTGTATATTCAAATGGAAATGCTGATAAAAAAAGAACAGAATTTTTTAATATGTTAAATGAGTATAAAAAAGTAGATTCTGGAGGTAAATATCTTAATAATATAGGAGGTCCTATAGAGGATAAATTTGAATTTCAAAAAAAATATAAGTTTTCTATTGCTTTTGAAAATTCATCTACTTCAGGTTATACTACAGAAAAATTGATTCAAGCAGTTGCTGCAGGAACTATACCTATATATTGGGGAAATCCAAATATATACAAGGAATTTAATACTAAATCATTTATAAATTGTCATGAATACGATACTTTTTATGATGTTATAGAAAAAGTCAAAGAAATCGATAATAACGATGAATTATTTTTTAGAATCATTAAAGAACCATTTGTTGAAGAATATGTTATAAAAGATTATTTTGAAAAATTACAAAAATTTTTTGATAATATATTTTCTAAAGAAGATGCAATTCAAAGGTTAGATATCTTACATGGAAAGAATTATGAAAATAGAGTTAAATTAGGAAGTATGAGTATAAAAGATCAGGTACTTATAAAATTAAAAATTAAAAAGTTTTAGAAGGTGTTATATTGAGTAAAGATAAGTTAATATTAAAGAGTAGTTTTATAAGTATATTGTCTCAAATTATAAATGCTGTTATTTCTTTTATAAATCGTTCTATATTTATAAAGACATTAGGTGTTAGCATACTTGGTATAAATGGAGTAATATCTAATTGGTTAGGTATGTTATCATTAGCCGAACTAGGCTTTGGAAGTGCAATAACACAAAGTTTATATAAACCATTTATAGATAAAGATACAGAAACTATCTCTAGTATAATGAAATTATATAAGAAAATTTATAGATATATAGGAATTATAGTATTTATATTAGGGATAGTTTCTATGTTTTTTTTGCAATTAGTAATAAAAGATACTGATTTAAAAATGGATTATATATATACAGTATATTTGTTACAGTTATTATCAATAATTTCTACGTATTTTTTTTCTTATAAAAGAACTATGCTTTATGTAGATCAAAAGCAATATATTATAATATTATATGACTTGATAGTTAATGTAATTGTAAGTATAATAAAAATATTCGTATTAATCAAATATAAAAATTATATTGTGTATTTGAGTATACAAATAGTGCAAAATATATTGTCGAATATTATTATATCAATGAAGGTAAATAAATTATATCCATATATAAATGAATCAAATATAAGTCCTTATAGTGAATCGAAAAGATTATTTAATAATATGAAAGATATTGTATTTGGGAAAATAGCGGGATATATATATGGATCAACTGATAATTTAATCATATCTAGTTTTTTAGGTGTATCTTATGTTGGAAAATTATCTAATTATACGATGATATCATCTTTAGTTAAATCTTTTTTAGGAAGTATTGTTGGACCATTACAAGCTATATATGGTAATTTCTTAAATTCTAATAATGATAGTGATAGAGTAAGTTATATGATAAATATATATACATTTGCTAGATATATGATATTATGTGTATTTATAGTACCGTTTATTTTATTAACAGAACCTTTTATTAATATTTGGATTGGAGAAAAATTTTTATTATCAAATAGTATAGTTATTTTGATTTCTATAGATATAATAATACATATTTTACATGCCCCAGTATGTGAATTTGTTTTTAGTTTGGGATTGTTTAATTATGAAAAGAAAATATTAATAATAGGAACTATAATAAATTTAATTTTATCTATATTATTTGTTAATATACTAGGTGTAGAAGGTGTTCTTATTGGCACTGCTGTTAGTCAAATATTTTTTTGGTTTGGTAGAGCATATATTGTTTTTACAAATAAATATATTTATCTAAGAGATTACATAAAAATATATATTAAAAACGTAGTTATATATATTTTATTACTTATACTTAATTTATTTACGACAGGTTATTTTGTGCATAATATTTTAAGACAAGATAACATAATTGAATTTATTATATCAGCATTAATTTGCATGATTATACCTTGTATAATAAATTTTATTGTATTTTATAAAAATGAATATTTTAAATATTTATACAATATGTTTATAAAAAGGAGATAATAATGAATTTTAAGAGCATATATTATGATTGGATAAAAAATAAATATTTTGATAAAGAAACAAAACAAGAATTATTATTTATAAAAGATGATGAAGATGAAATAAAGGATAGATTTTATAAAAATCTAGAATTTGGCACAGGTGGGCTAAGAGGAATAATAGGGGCAGGAACTAATAGAATAAATAAATATACTATAAGACGTGCTACTTTGGGACTAGCTAATAATATTATAAATATATACGGTGAAGCAGGTAAAAATAAAGGCGTGGTAATTGCATATGATTCAAGGTATAAAAGTAAGGAATTTTGCGAAGAAGCAGCAAAAACATTAGCTGCTTATGGCATAAAAGTATACATATTTGACAGTTTAAGACCTACTCCAGAACTTTCATTTGCTGTAAGATACTTAAATTGTATAGCAGGTATAGTTATAACTGCTAGTCATAATCCTCCAGAATATAATGGATATAAGGTTTATTGGAGTGATGGTGGGCAGATATGCTTAGATAAGGCTAATGAAATTATAGATGAAATAAATAAAATTGATGATTATAGTATTATAAAAACTGTGAACAATATTAATAATGAATTAATAACAATCTTAGATAATGAAGTTGATTATGAATTTATAAAAGCGGTTAAAAAACAAGTTATAAATAAAGATATAATAAATAAAGTGGGAAAAGATATAAAAATAATATTTACACCTATTCATGGAAGTGGAAATATTCCCATAAGAAGAGTTTTAAACGAAGTTGGATTTGAAAATGTTAAAGTTGTTAAAGAGCAGGAATTACCAGATCCTAATTTCAGTACTGTAAAATATCCTAATCCAGAAGAAAAAGAAGTGTTTAATATAGCGATTGAAATGGCCAAAAATGATGGTGCTGATGTTATAATAGGGACTGATCCTGATTGTGATAGGGTTGGGGTTGTAGTAAAAGATAATAATGGAGAATATATAGTTTTAAATGGAAATCAAGTTGGATCTCTACTAGTTGATTACGTTATTAGTAATAATTTAGATAAAATTAAAACTATGAAAAATCCTACTATAATAAAGACTATAGTTACATCAGAGTTGGGAAGTATTATAGCTAAGAGTTATGGAGTTGATAGTGTAGATACTTTGACAGGATTTAAATTTATGGGTGAAAAAATAAATGAATATGAGGTTAGCAATGAAAAAACTTTCATAATGGGTTATGAAGAAAGTTATGGATATTTAATAGGTACACATGCAAGGGATAAAGACGGAGTTGTTTCTGCGCTTTTGATATCTGAAATGGCGGCTTATTATTATTCTAAAGGAATGACTTTATATGATGGTCTTATGAATATCTATGATAAATACGGATATTACATGGAGGAACTTAAATCAATAACTCTTAAAGGATCTGATGGTATGAAAAAGATAGATACTATAATGGATTATTTTAGATGTTATAATTTACCTAGTATTTCTAATATAAACATAGTTAACATAATTGATTATAAAAAAGGTATAAATGATTTACCTAAATCCAATGTTTTAAAATTTATATTGAAAGATGAATCTTGGATAGCTATTAGACCTTCAGGAACAGAGCCAAAGATCAAGTTTTACTTTGGTGTAAAATCTGATTCTTTAGAAAAATCTAATATAAAACTTAAAAATATAATTAGTTGTATAAATGATATTGTAGATAGTATATAGGGGTTGATTTTATGTTATGCGTATTAATTATGGCAGGTGGAAAAGGAACTAGATTTTGGCCTTTATCTACGGAAGAAAAGCCTAAGCAATTTCTAAAGTTAATAGGCGAAGAAACTATGATACAGATGACTGTTAATAGAATAAGCAATATTGTATCAATTGACAAAATATTTATTTCTACATGTACCAATTATGTTGATTTAGTAAAAGAACAACTTCCTGATATACCTAATGAAAATATAATTGTTGAACCAGAAGGCAGAAATACAGCTCCGTGTATAGCATTATCGTCATTTATTATAAACAAAAAATTTAAAAATTCTAATATAGTAGTTTTACCATCGGATCATCTAATTAAAGATAATTACGAATTTTTAGATATTGTTAATTGTGCAGATGCTTTCATACAGAATAATAAAGAAGCAATAGTTACACTAGGTATGACACCTACACGTCCAGAAACTGGATATGGATATATAAAATATGGAAGAGAAAATAAAAAGTTTGAAAAACACAATATAATAAAAGTTGATTCGTTTGTTGAAAAGCCGAATTTAGAAAAAGCTAGGGAGTATTTAAGTCAAAAAAATTATCTTTGGAATGGTGGTATTTTTGTATGGAATAGTATAAACATTTTAAATCAATTACAAAAGTATAGCCCTAGTACATATAATGCTCTTAAAATGATAAATAATATAAATGATGAAGAATTAATTAAATATATAAATGAAAATTATAAATATACTGAATCTATATCTATAGATTATGCAGTTTTAGAAAAGTCGGATTCTATATATGTAATACCGAGTAATTTTGGTTGGGATGATGTAGGTAGCTGGGAAGCATTAGAAAGATATAAAGATAAGGATAGCTTAGGTAATGTATTAGTTGGAAATGCTAAAGCTGTTCATAGTGAAGAAAATTTAGTTATATCATCTACTCAGGAAATAGTAATAGAAGGATTAAACGGGATATATGTTATAGAGTGTGATGGTAAGATTTTAGTTGGTAAAAAATCAAATGTTTCTAATGTAAAGGAATTGAAAAAGATTTTGTAAAAGACCTATATTTTTTTAGGTCTTTTATTATTAAAGGAGGTTTTTATATGGAAAATAAAATATTAAAGTTATCTCCATATTATAGTGAAAAAGTTTGGGGATATGAAAAGTGGATTTTATCTACTCATAAAAATGGATACAGCAAAATTATTGGTCAAAATAAAAATCTTTTTGAGTATTTAAAGAAAGAGTTACCTGTTATTGTAAAAATAATTAAAGCTGATGAAAAGCTATCTGTTCAAGTTCATCCAGATGATGAATATGCAAAAAAGTATGAAAATTATATTGGTAAAACTGAATGTTGGTATATATTAGATGCAAAGAAAGATGCTAGCTTAATTTGTGGTATCAAAGATAATTTAAATAAAGAAAAGTTAGAAAATATTATAAAAAATAATGAATTAGAAGAAAATATAAAGAGAATTAAAGTTAAAAAAGGTGATATGATTTATATTCCATCAGGTACTGTACATGCAATAGAAGAAGGCATAGAACTTTTAGAAATTCAACAAAGTAGTGATATAACTTATAGATTATATGATTGGGGAAGAGAAAGAGAGTTACATATAGATAAATCTTTAGAAGTTATAGATTATAACAATTTAGGTGGAAAGATAGAAAATTTTAAAAAACTGAGTACACCATATTTTAATGTAGAAAAAATTAGTATAATAAATTCTTTTGATGATGAAACTAATGATATATTTCATGTTTATACAGTTATAGAAGGTCACGGGAAAATAATGTATGACAATACTTGCATTGATTTAATTAAATATGATACCATCTATATAAAAGAAAATACTAGGTATAGTATAGTTGGTAACTTAGAAATTATAAAAATATATCTATAAAAGGAGCAAATATGAGTATATTAATAACAGGAGGATCAGGATATATAGGAAGTCATACAGTTGTTGAGCTTCTTAGTAATAATGAAGATATAATAATAGTAGATAACTTTTCAAATAGTAATAAGGTATCTCTTGATAGAATAAAACAGATAACGAATAAAGAATTTAAATTTTACAATGTGGATTGTACAGATGAAAAAGAATTAGAAAAGGTATTTAAAGAAAACAACATAGAATCGATAATTCATTTTGCTGCATATAAAGCAGTAGGAGAATCAGTATATGAACCGTTAAAATACTATATCAATAATATAAATAGCACACTTAATATATTAAATTTAATGAAAAAATATGATGTTAAAAACTTTGTTTTTAGTTCATCTGCAACGGTATACGGTAATCCTCATAAATTCCCAATAACAGAAGACTTTCCTTTAAGTACTACTAATCCATATGGAGCTACTAAGCTAATGATAGAAGATATTTTAAAAGATATAGCTAAGGTAGATAAAAGTTTTAATGTGGCGATTTTAAGATACTTCAATCCAGTAGGGGCTCATATAAGTGGACTTATAGGAGAAGATCCTAATGGTATACCAAATAATTTAATGCCATATATTTCTCAAGTAGCAGTCGGAAACTTAGAAAAGCTTAATGTTTTTGGTGGAGATTATGACACTCATGATGGAACTGGTGTTAGGGATTATATTCATGTTGTAGATTTAGCGATAGGTCACGTAAAAGCACTTGAAAAGCTAAGAACTAACTGTGGTTTAGTTATCTATAATCTGGGAACAGGTAATGGATATAGTGTATTAGACATGGTAAAAGCATTTGAAGATGCTAGCGCTAAAAAAGTTAATTATCAAATAGTAGCAAGACGTGAAGGAGATGTTCCGATGTGCTATGCTGATAGTACTAAAGCTAACAAGGAACTTGGATGGAAAGCTAAGTTTGGACTAAAAGAAATGTGTGAAGATACATGGAGATGGCAAAGTAAAAATCCTAATGGATATAGATAAAACCGAGGTTTATTACCTTGGTTTTTTGTTTTTATTGTATAGATTATATTATTAAATACGTATAATATATATTATTATATTTTTAAAGGTTGTGATTTATGAAAGGAATAATACTTGCAGGAGGAAGTGGCACGAGACTTTATCCTATAACTAGAAGTGTTTCTAAGCAGTTATTACCTGTTTATGATAAACCTATGATATATTATCCTATGTCTGTTCTAATGCTTGCAGGCATAAGAGAAATATTAATAATTGCTAAAAATAAAGATATCGATTTATTCAAAGAACTTTTTGGAGATGGTAGTAATTTAGGACTTAACATAGAATATAAAGTTCAAGAAAATCCAAACGGTATTGCAGAGGCATTTATAATCGGTGAAGAGTTTATAGGGAATGATAAAGTAGCATTAGTTTTGGGAGACAATATTTTTTATGGTCAAGGTTTTGTAGAAAAGTTGGAGAATGCTATAAAAAGTGATAAATCTACTATTTTTGGATATCATGTATCTAATCCAAAAGATTTTGGTGTGGTTGAATTCGATGAAGATTTTAATGTTATATCCATAGAAGAAAAACCGGAAAATCCAAAGTCTAATTATGTAGTTCCAGGTCTTTATTTTTATGATAATGAAGTTGTTGAAATCGCTAAAAATATAAAGCCTTCAGAAAGAGGAGAGCTTGAAATAACTTCTATAAATAATGAATATCTAAAAAGAGGAAAATTAAAAGTAGAGCTTTTTGGGAGAGGTATGGCTTGGCTTGATACGGGGACTCATAAAGGGTTACTAGATGCATCTAATTTTGTGGAGGTTATACAGACAAGGCAAGGTTTGTATATAGCATGTTTAGAAGAAATTGCATATAGAAAAGGTTATATAGACAAGGAAAAACTATTAGAACTTGCTAAGCCGTTGATGAAAACTGATTATGGTAAATATTTATTTAAGATAAGTCAAGAAAGTTAATTTAGGAGAGAATTTATGAAGATATTAGTAACTGGTGGAGCAGGATTTATAGGTGGTAATTTTGTTCATTATATGGTAAAAAAATATCATAATTATATGATAGTTAATTTAGATGCTCTTACATATGCAGGAAATTTAGAAACTTTGAAAGATGTTCAAGATAAGAAAAATTACAAGTTTGTAAAAGGCGATATATCGGATAGAGAATTTATTTTCGATTTATTTGAAAATGAAAAATTTGATATAGTAGTAAACTTTGCAGCAGAATCTCATGTCGATAGGTCTATTGTAGAACCAGATATTTTTATTAAAACTAATGTTTTAGGCACTCAAGAACTTCTTGATGCATCTAAAAAATATAATATAAGCAGATTTCATCAAGTTTCAACAGATGAAGTTTATGGAGATTTGCCGTTAGATAGAAAAGATTTATTTTTTACTGAGGATACACCGCTTAATCCTAGTTCTCCATATTCAGCATCAAAAGCTAGTGCTGACTTTTTAGTTCAAGCATACCATAGAACATTTGATCTAAATACTACTATTTCAAGATGTTCGAATAATTATGGACCTTATCATTTTCCTGAAAAATTAATTCCACTTATGATAAGTAGAGCGCTAAATAATGAAAGTCTACCGGTTTATGGGGATGGACAAAATGTTAGAGATTGGTTACATGTTGAAGATCATTGTTCTGCTATAGATTTAATAATACATAAAGGGAAAAGTGGAGAAATTTATAATGTAGGTGGCCATAATGAAAGGACAAATTTAGAAGTAGTTAAAACTATACTAAAAACATTAGATAAACCAGAAAGTTTAATAGCTTATATAAAGGATAGACCAGGTCATGATTTAAGATATGCAATAGATCCTAAAAAGTTAGAAAATGAACTTGGATGGAAACCTAAGTATAACTTTGATACAGGAATTGATATGACTATAAAGTGGTATTTAGAAAATGATGATTGGTTAAATGCTATGATTAAAAAGATGAAAAATAATTTTTAGATTATTTTATTAAACTTTTGTTAAATATATAATATAGATAGCATAAAATGAAGTATTTAACTATGTTGGGACTAAATAAATTAAAAAAACTATAGAATAATGCGATTTTATATGGTATAATGAATTCAAACTTGATTGAAGGGAGAATATAAGATGAAAAGAAAATTAAAAACTTTAGTAGCTAGTTTAGCAATATTCGCTACTATGACTGCATCTACTTTCGCTGCTACTCCAGCAGAAGAAATAAAGAGTGAGTTATTATCTATGGGTGTACCATCTTCTTATGTAGGTAGTGTTGTAGAATACTTACAAAAAATAGACATAACTGAATCTCAAAAGAACACAGTATTAGGATATATAAATGAAGCTAAGGCTTTAATAGGAAATACTACTGATTTAGGTTCTTTATCTGCAGACGTTAAATTAAAATTAAAGGACTTAGCTACAAAAGCTGGGAATACTATAGGATTAACTGTTAAATTTGGTAAAGATGCTAACGGAATGACTCAAATGGTAGTTACTGATGCTAATGGAAATACTATATTAAGTATGACTACTGCTGATGCTATGGCAATAGTTAAGAACTTTGATGCTGATAAAATAACTGATTTATTTGTTGATATGGTTAATTTCTCAAACTCTACTGCTAATGGTAACGGAGAATTCACTCCAGTTGGTGGAGAATTAAATAGTACTGCTACAGGATATGCTGGTGCTATGGCTATGGGATTAAGCCTTGTAGCTGGTGCTGGTGGAGTTATGCATGTATCTAGAAAAAAATTAGGATAGTATAACAAAAAAGATAGTTATTACTTTTGTAATTTCTATCTTTTTTATTAATTATAGATTTAGCAAAATGAGTTTTTTGTATAATAGCTAATTATTATATGAGGAGGTATCGATGTTAAAATTTTTAAAAGAAAATAAAAGACTTGTTCAAAAGATATGTGCTACTTTTGTTTTTCCTATACTTTTAGGTCTTACTGGTAGCATTATATTTTTGAGTGCAGGGTGGAATTTATTAACTCAGACTTATTCGATAGGTACGGCTATTTTTACTCAAAAGTCTGTGAGTTTAGATCAAGTAAGTTTTAATATTAATAATAAGGAAGTTTATCGTCCTGATATAGGTACTGTTTTTGCTACTCTTAGAATACCAGAATTAGGTATAGAAAAAGAGGTTATTCATGGAGATAGTCCAACTGAACTTAGAAAAGGTGTTGGCCATTATGCAGGTAGTACTTTACCGGGAGAAGGTGGAAACTGTGTATTTGACGGACATAGAGATACCGTTTTTAAGAAGTTAAAAGATGCTAAAAAAGGTCAAACTATATTCGTTGATACTGATTGGGGTACTTATGAGTATAAGATAAAAAGTACTAGAATAACTACTCCTGATGATACTACTGTTTTAGAACCTACTGATTTTGAAAAACTTACTATATATACTTGTTATCCTTTTGAATATATTGGTTCGGCACCTGAAAGATTTATAATTGAGGCTAAATTTGTAAAGGTTCATGATAATTAATAAAGAGGTGTTTTGATGAGTAAAAATATTAGAAATGTATTTTCGTTTATAGTTAGTTTAGTGCTTATGGTAGTTATTATTTTAGGCGGAACTACTATATTTTTTAATACTACTGTGTTAAATGAAAATAAATATATAAATAGTTTAGAAAAAAATGATATTTATGCTAAGATAAAGACTAATATAGATGATAATTTAAAATATCTTATGTTATCTAGCAATTTAGATGAAAACGTATTAAATAATGTTATTAGCGAAGATGAAATAAAAGATATAGTAGACGGATACGTTAATTATTTTGTGTCTTATATGAAAAGAGAAGCTA
>JAGHEK010000121.1 GCA_017889265.1 Romboutsia sp.
CCGAAGTTGGTTCTGGAATTAAATTAACATTTTTGAAACCGATTTCCATTGCTGCATCTTTGGTATCCTTTATTTGGTCGGTATTAAAAGATGCTGGAACTGTTATAGTTACATTTTCAACTTCTTTCCCTTGATTATATCTTTTCATAGACTCTTTACAAGTTTTAAGTATCTGTTTTGCTACATCTTTTGCAGTATAATTCTTTTCTCTTATTTTCCAAGTTTTATCCGTTCCTATATATCTTTTAGTATTTGAAAGTACTTTTTTTGATGCTTTTGACTTTATATCTTTTGCAATTTTACCAACATATTCTCTATTTTCTTCATCAACATAAAAAACCGAAGGTAGTATAAAATCATTAGTATTACACTTATTTTCATCTAATTGTATTATTTGTATTATTTGAGACTGTATAAGCCCATTAAAAAGTACATTTCCTTTTGAAACGACAGTATTAGTAGTCCCTAAATCTATCCCAAAATAAACACTCATTTTATTAATCCCCCTTTAACTTAACATAAGGCTTCAACACTTGTTTTTCCTTATAAAACCAAGATGGATAAATAACCTCTGCCTTAGTTTGTTTTATATCTGATATATCATTATCAAATCTATAATCATAAAAAGAATATTCACCTATTACTACTTCATCTCCAACTTTTGAAGTTTCTCTTGGAAAAATTCCAAGTTGTCTTAACACATTAAATAAATTAACTAATATGAAATCTATATTTTCATCTTTTTTATATTTTAAATAAATATATAGTCTATCTAAAATATTTCCGTTCGAAGAATTATTTATATCTTTTAATAAATCTATTATTACTTTTTCTTTTTGTTCTTGTTCAGTCGATTTTAAATTTTCTTCTTTTAATAGCTTTATTTCTTCTTCTAACTTTTTTATTAGTTTTTTATATTCTTCTATTTCTACATTTTTTATATATTGTTTGGTATTTAAATCTAATTTTACATTAGTTTTTTTCTCATATATAGATACAACTTTATTTAAAATTTCTCTAAATTCATTTTTATACGATTTTATCTTGTTTTTATATATAAACAATAATTTTTTATTTTTGAATATATAATCAAAATTTTTATATATATTTTCTATTTTATATATATTTAAATTATTTCTTTTAAATTCTTCATTTACAAAGTTTTTTAAAATTTCTTTTTGAGATATATCATTTTCTATAATTAGATTAATTATATAAACTTCAGTTAACACATTTTTCAAAAGTCTTTCACTTTTTAAATTATCATCATCTTTTATTATCTTATATGCTAATTTATTTGAAACTATATAATCATTTATTAAATCAAAATTCTTATTTAAATCTACATTCCAAATACCCATATAATCATCAAATTTTTCTTTTAATAATTGAATATATTTTTTATTACTTTTATCAACTGATAAAATACTTAAAAATATATCCATATCCATCATAAATTCGATTTTATTATCAACTATTCCTAATTCTTTAATAAAATATTTACTATCAATTTTCACATAATCTCCCCTTTCTTTATATATTTTTCTACACACATTATATAAATTCCTTTTAAAATTAAAAAAAGCTAGAATTTATCTAGCTTTTTTACATATTATTCAAATACTGCTATTACTTCTATTTCGACTCTTGCATCTCTTGGTAGTCTAGCTACTTCAACACAAGCTCTAGCAGGTTTATTTTCTTTGAAAAATTCACTATAAACTTCGTTAATTTGTGCAAACTCGTTCATATCTTTTATAAATACAGTTGATTTTACTACATTTGAAAAATCAAGTCCTACTTCTTTTAATATAGCTTCAACATTTCTTAAAGATTGAGCAGTTTGTTCTTTTACTCCACCTTCTACTATTTCCATAGTTTCTGGATTAAAAGGTACTTGACCTGATACAAATAACATATTACCAGCCTTAACAGCTTGTGAATAAGGTCCTATTGCTTTTGGTGCTTTATCTGTGTGTATTAACTTCATATTTAATTCTCCTATTTAACAACTATATTTACTAATTTTTTAGGAACTGCTACTATTTTTACTATTTCTTTTCCTTCTATTAAAGATTTTATTTTTTCATCTTCAGTAGCTATTTTTTCCATTTCTTCTTTTGATACATTAGAAGAAATACTTAGTTTTCCTCTTACCTTACCATTTATCTGAACAACTACTTCTATTTCATCTTTTACTAAAGCAGTTTCATCATATTTAGGCCAAGATATATCGAATATACTTCCTTCTTTTCCTATCATTTGCCATAACTCTTCACCTATATGAGGAGCAAATGGAGAAAGTATTGTTATTATAGTTTCTATACCTTCTTTTATAACGTAATTATTTTTATTTTCTAATTCTTTATACTTATACATTTCATTTATAAGTTCCATTAAAGCTGATATAGCTGTATTAAATCCAAACTTTTCACTTAAATCTTCAGTTACCTTTTTAAGTGTTGAATGTATAGTAAATCTCATAGCTTTATCTTCTTTTGATAGTTCATTAAGTTCTTGGTCTTCTTTAGCTATGCTTGATAATTCTTCAACTAATCTATAAACTCTATTTAAGAATCTAAAACATCCTTCAACACCTTGTTCTGACCAGTCTAAATCTCTTTCTGGTGGTGCAGCAAATAATACGAATAATCTTGCTGTATCTGCTCCATATTCATCTATTATATCAATAGGAGAAACAACATTACCTTTTGATTTACTCATTTTAGTTCCATCTTTTAAAACCATTCCTTGAGTTAAAAGATTTTTAAACGGCTCATCAAAGCTTAACATTCCCATATCTTTAAATGCTTTAGTAAAAAATCTTGCATAAAGTAAATGAAGTATGGCATGTTCTACTCCACCTATATATTGGTCAACACTCATCCATTTATCTACTAATTCTTTATCAAATGGTTTTTCTGTATTTTTAGGGTCTATATATCTTAAGAAGTACCAAGATGAATCCATAAATGTATCCATTGTATCAACTTCTCTTTTAGCTTCTTTACCACACTTTGGACAAGTTGTAGTAGTAAACTCTTTAGATGTTGTAAGTGGAGATTCACCTTTTCCAGTAAACTCAACATCTGTTGGTAAAAGAACTGGTAAATCCTTTTTGTCAACTGGAACTATACCACAACAATCACAATAAACAACAGGTATTGGACAACCCCAATATCTTTGTCTTGATATTAACCAGTCTCTTAATCTATAATTAACAGTTTTTCTTCCTATATTTTCTTTTTCTATTTTCTCAACTATCTTATTAAATGCTTCATTAGAACTTATTCCGTTAAATTCTTCAGAGTTTATCATATTTCCATCTTCATCTATGACTTCTATAAATTCTAAATCATATTTAGTAGCAAAATCTTTATCTCTATCATCGTGTGCAGGAACTGCCATTACTGCACCTGTTCCATAGTCTACTAAAACATAATTCGCTATCCAAAGAGGAACTTTTTTATTAGTTAGAGGATTTATAACATAATGTCCTATAAACATTCCTTCTTTTTCTGTTTCTGTTGAATTTCTTTCTATCTCAGTCATTTTGCTAGTCTTATTTATAAATTCATTAACACTAGTTTCATACTCTGTACCTTTTACTAACTCTTTAACTAAATCGTGCTCTGGAGCTAAAACCATATAGCTAACACCATATACAGTATCTGGTCTAGTAGTATATACAGTTATATTTTTATCAAGTCCGTCTATTTTAAATTCGATTTCTGCACCAGTACTTTTTCCTATCCAGTTTTTTTGCATAGTCTTAACTTTTTCTGGCCAACCATCTAATTTATCTATATCTTGAAGTAATTTTTCTGCATAATCAGTTATTTTTAAATACCATTGTTCTAGGTCTTTTTTTATAACTTCTGTATCACATCTATCACATTGACCGTTTACTACTTGCTCATTAGCAAGAACTGTTTGACAAGAAGGACACCAGTTAACAAAAGATTTCTTTTTATATGCTAATCCACTTTCTAAGAATTTTAAGAATATTTCTTGAGTAAATTTATAATATTCTTTAGTAGATGTTGCTATTTCTCTATCCCAATCATATGAAAGTCCAAGTAATTTTAATTGTCCTTTCATATCCTCTATATTTTCCATAGTCCAACCGTGTGGATGTATTCCATGCTTTATAGCTGCATTTTCTGCTGGAAGACCGAATGAATCCCACCCCATAGGATGAAGTACGTTATATCCTTCCATTTTCTTAAATCTTGCTACAACATCACCTATTGAATAGTTTCTAACGTGTCCCATATGTATTTTTCCAGACGGATAAGGGAACATTTCTAAAGCATAATATTTAGGTTTATCGCTATTTATATCAGTTTTATACTGATTATTATCATTCCAAATTTTTTGCCATTTAGCTTCTACTTTATTTGGATTATACATCAAATTTCCTCCTTAATTTAATTCTTCTATATTAACGTATGGAGCATCTTTCCATAGTTTTTCTAAATTATAAAATTCTCTATTTTCTTCATTGAATATATGTACCATAACATCTCCATAATCAAGAAGAACCCAAACTTGAGAATCATATCCTTCTTTTCCTCTTGGTTCTATATCGTATTTTGTTAGCTCATCTTCAACATTATCAGCAATAGCCTTTACCTGTCTTTGAGAAGATGCAGTAGCTATAACAAAATAATCACATAAACTAGATACTTTTCCTATATTTATTATAGATATATCTTGTCCTAATTTATCATCTATCGCATCATATATAACCTTCGTAATTTGTTCTACAGTCATAATATTTCCACCTTTCTGAATTATTAAATTATTATAACATAAATGGATAATAATTTATATATCTTTATTTTTTAGCATTATATATAAGATAATTCCTTGCATTTACAGTTCTTGGGTGAATTACGTGATTTCTTTTTATAACTAAACTTATAGTATTATTTAAAGAAGTAAGTAAAGCTTTATCCATTTCTTTATTTTCAACTAAATATCTAAGTTCTTCTATCCCATTAAAATCTCTATCTTTTTCTGTTAAATCTGCTATATATATAATTTTTTCAAGAAGTGTCATATTCTCATTTCCAGTAGTATGATACTTTATAGAATTTAGTATTTCTTCATCATCTATTTTAAATTCATATTTTGCAATATAACCCCCTATTATTGAATGAGCTAATGCTCTACTTTCTTTTTCATAATCATCAAGTTTTATATCATATTTTTTTATATAATAATTCATAGTTTCATTATCTAAACATTTAGCACAATCGTGTAACATACCAGCTATATATGCTTTTTCTTTATCAGCTCCATAAATTTCACTTAAATGTCTTGCATATTCAGCAACATTTACAGAATGTATATATCTACTTTGTGTTAGCATTTTTTTTAATTTATCATCTAAGACCATAACTTTACTCTCCTTTTGCATATAAATTATTATAAAATATATAATTTTTAACATTATCAGGAACTATATATTTTATACTTTTTTTATTTTTTATATTTTCCCTTATCATAGTTGAAGAAATATCAAATCTAGGTGTATAAGATATAAGTATATTCGCATTGTATTTTTTATTTAAATAATTTATCCTATCTTCATAATTTATATTTTCTAATCTAGTTGATGCTATAAAACTCGACAACTCAAAATTTTTCTCGAAGTTTTTCCAAGTTTCAATTTGATAAATACTATCTGCACCAACTATAAAATACAAATCTATATCATAAAATTCTTTTAGATATTTTAATGTATCGTATGTATAACTATATCCTTCTTTTTTTATTTCAAAATCAAGACATAAAAAATTATCATTATCCATTATAGCTAAAATTACCATTTCATATCTATTTATAGAATTTATATCACAAGTTTTTTTATGCGGAGGATTTCCAGTAGGTATAAAAACTACTTTATCTAAAGAATAATTTTCTTTTGCACACTGTGCGACTAATAAATGCGCATTATGAATCGGATTAAAAGTGCCTCCCATAACCCCTACTTTCAATCTTTTTTTATTTTTATTAAATTTTTCAACTTTTATATTATTTATATAATAAGCCTTCTTTAATAAAGATTTAATTTTTAACAACTCCTCAAAAAATATTATTTTATATTACTTTATATTATTTTATCATTTTTTTATATTTATTAATATACATTTTCTATTTTAGTGTATAATTATATCAAAGTGTAAAAAGAAGGAGATTTTTGATGAATAAAATAACAAAAATTGAAATTCAAAAAAAAGATAAAGAACGAGTGAATATATATGTTGATGATAAATTTTTTATGGCTATATATGCAGAGCTTATATACAAATTTAATATAAAAAAAGGAGATTTAATAGATAAGAATTATCTTAAAAAAATTTTAGACGATGAAATGTATATAAAAGCAAAAAATAAAAGTTTTAATATATTATCAAAAAATGACCAATCAGAAAAAATTCTAAGAGATAAGTTATCCGTTGACTTTGATGAGAATATAATTGAAAAAGTAATAGATTTTTTAAAGGAAAATAATTTAATAGATGATGAGTCTCTAGCTAAAAAGATAGTAAATACCAATGTAAATCTAAATAGATATGGTAAAAATAAAATAAAACAAAATCTATATAAAAAAGGCATCTCGTCTGATGTTATAAACGAGTCTATGAGTGATTTAAATGAAGATATAGAATTTGAAAATGCACTTTATTTAGCAAAAAAAAGATATGAAAAAATCAAAAACCAAGATAAGAATAAAATACACCAAAAACTTTATCAACATTTAGCTTACAAAGGATTTGATTTTAATACTATAAAAAGAGTGTTAAAAGAAGTTATTGTAGATTATAATGAATACGACTAGCGGAGGATAATATGGCAAAATTACTGGTTGCAATATTTAGTTTAACCCTTGGAATATTTAATGTACTTAGATTATATAAAATAGATAAAGATATATAAAAAAGGGGATATTTTCCCCTTATCTTACTGCTCTTTTAGTAGGCTTTCCTTTTTTAGTTAACTTGTCATCTTTTTTCTTTGATTTTGCCATTTCATGCCCTGGAAATACTATTTTAGGATTTTCCATATTCCTTTTATAAACAGTAAACTTAGACCCGATAGCTTGAACAAACTCAGCTCTTAAAGCTTCACATACGAAATTTGCAGTTTCTTTAGTTTCAAGTCCTGCAGTTTCTAATATAGTTACTTTAACTATTTCTCTACTTCTTAGCATATCATCAAGTTGGCTTAAAAAGTTTTCTGTAACACCCTCTTTTCCAATTTGAGTAGTAGGCTTTAAAGTATTAGCAATCGACCTTAAATACGCTCTTTGCTTTCCTTTTAACATAAATTCACCTCTTAATTATAAAATTCAAATTCTATTTCGTAAATTCTAACTGTATCTCCATCTTCTATTCCCATTTCTCTTAGTCTATCAAAAACTCCCTGACTTTCCATAGACTTTTGGAAATATTGTAAAGATTCCATGTCATCAAAATTAACAGAGTACATTATTCTTCTAAGTGCTTTACCTGTTACTACATAAACTCCATCTTCATCTATTTCGATATCTAAAGTTTCGTCCTCAACTATATCAAGTTCAGGTCTATACATTTCTTCTTCTGTTATAAGTTCTATTTCTTCAACTTCATTTAATAATTTAGAAACATAATTTATAACATCATCTATACCTTGACGAGTTGCAGCAGACATTTTAAATACTTTATATCCTCTTTTTTCTAAAGTATTTTTAAATTCTTCAAATACACTTTCATCATCTAAAATATCACACTTGTTAGCTACTACTACTTGATGTCTAGTTGCTAATTTTTCATTATAAATCTTAAGTTCAGAATTTATCTTATCAAAATCATCAAGTGCATCTCTACCCTCTATACCAGATATATCTACTATGTGTATAAGAACTTTAGTTCTCTCAACGTGTCTTAAAAAATCGTGTCCAAGTCCAACACCTTCTGCAGCACCTTCTATAAGACCTGGTATATCTGCTAAAACAAAACTCTCTCCGAAATTATTTTGAACAACTCCAAGATTAGGAGTTAAAGTGGTGAAATGGTAATTTGCTATTTTAGGCTTCGCTTTAGTTACAACAGACAAGAATGTAGATTTACCTACATTTGGGAAACCTAAAAGACCAACATCAGCAATCATCTTAAGTTCTAATGTTATCCATCTTTCTTCTCCATCTGAACCAGATTTTGCAAAAGCCGGAGCTTGTCTTACAGAGTTAGCAAAATGTTGATTTCCTTTTCCTCCTCTACCACCTCTTGCTACTACTTTTCTATCTCCTTCTTCTTTTAAATCTGCTATTATAAGTCCTGTTTTTTCATCTTTTATAATAGTACCTGCTGGAACTTTAAGTATTAAATCTTCTCCGTTTTTACCTGCTCTTTTACCTTTTGAACCATCTTCTCCTGATTGTGCTAAATATTTTCTTTGATATTTAAAGTCCATTAGAGTCCTAAGACCCATATCAACTTCAAATATTATACTAGCACCATTTCCACCATCTCCACCTTCTGGCCCTCCTGCTGGAACGTACTTTTCTCTTCTAAATGCTACAGCACCATTTCCACCATTTCCTGCCTTAACAAAAATTCTTGCTTTATCTATAAACAAATTAATCACCCAAATACTTTTTTTATTATTTTATCCAAATATAATTTATATATTATAATAAAAAGGAGTGTTAAAACACTCCTTTAGTACTATTCAGCTTTAGAAACTGGATATATACTTACTTTCTTTCTTTTCTTATCTTTTCTTTCAAACTTAACTACTCCATCAACTAATGCAAATAAAGTATCATCTCCACCTTTACCTACGTTAGTTCCTGGATGTATCTTAGTACCTCTTTGTCTTACTATTATACTTCCAGCAGTAACAACTTGTCCATCGTATCTTTTAACACCTAATCTTTTTGATATAGAATCTCTACCGTTTTTAGAAGACCCTACCCCTTTCTTAGATGCAAGTAATTGTAAGTTCATTTTTAGCATTTTGGAGTCACCTCCCTACTTTTTTAGGATTTTTATGTTTTTTGGGTATTCCCGTTTAATTTCTTCTATTGCTAATTGAAAATGATTTAAAAGCAATCTAGATTCATCAATAAACTCATCTTTTACGATACATTCTATGTGACCTTCTTTACCGATTACCTTCTCAAATTCAACTTTTAGTAATTTGCTTAAAGAATTTATAACAGCTATTGCATTTGATGTAACAGCCGAACAAACTATATCATAACCAATTTCAGCAAAATCAGCATGACCTTTTAAGCAAAAACCTTTTAAAGAAAACTCATCATCGTAATAATATTTAACTCTTATCATTACTTAACCATTATTAAGCGTTTATTTTTTCTATAACTATCTTAGTATATGGTTGACGATGTCCTTGCTTTCTTCTGTAATCTTTCTTAGCTTTATACTTGAAAACTATTATTTTCTTAGCTTTACCTTGTTCTACAACTTTTGCAGTAACAGATGCACCTTCAACTGTTGGAGCTCCAATTACTAACTCACCGTCTTTAGTACAAGCTAATACTTCGTTTAAAGTTACAACATCACCAGCGTTAGCTTCTAACTTTTCAACGAATAATACATCACCTTCAGCAACTTTATATTGCTTTCCACCTGTTTTAACTATAGCGTACATTAAATAATACACCTCCTCGGTCTAAAAACTCGCCATATAGGTACTTCAAAAGAAGTTTTATAACCTTTTCTGTGCGGCCTACATTTATTAATATTACTACTTTATAAAAAATTTGTCAAGTATTATAAACTATATTAAATTCATCATATGAAATTTCTTTTGA
>JAGHEK010000122.1 GCA_017889265.1 Romboutsia sp.
TGAAAATATTAAGGTATAGGTAAATTTGATAACAGATTAAGTAAAGGAGTTAGAAAGAATAATAAAACAGGATGGACAATAGAGCCATCTACAACAAGTCATAAGGGTGATAAGTGGAAATTAAGAGATCGATCAGGTAATAGAGTTTCATCATTAGACTCAGAAGGAAGGGTTGTTGGTAAATAATGAATAGATATATTGATATAGTTGAAAATACATATAGAAAAGATATATTTGAAAAAATTGAAAATGAAGAATTTGGTACTTTAAGTTTGTTTTTAGATATAGGGGCGATGAGTGAAGATACTATAAATAATAGTATTAGAATAATAGATAAATATCCAAAATATATGGGACAGAATTCTCCTTATTCGTTCATAGAATCTCTTGTAGATAATTGTAATAGCAAATTAAATAGTTTTATAAGAGTTATATTATTGCTACTAAGTTATAGTGATGAAGTTATAATAGATGGTAATATAAATGATAAAAGAAAAAGAATATCTAATTTGTTTGACTTTGATTCTTTAAAAGATCTAAATAATATAGATACTTTTTCTTTGAAAGATATTGAGTATGATTATAAAGTTATTATTGATTTAGCAAGACTAGCACTTGAAGATAAGTTATTAGTAAGTTTTTATCTTATAGATTTAAAGCTTGTTTTAGATATAAGTGAAAATAGTATTTTGGTTTATAATGAGGGGTTTGATTTTGATGTTATAGAAAAGATTGCAAATATAGAGGGATTATATTTGAGAGAGTATTAGTTAGATGTATAATTAAAATAGACTAGAATATTAATTTTTTCTAGTCTATTTTTTCTCTTTATTTGTCCCTTCATGTTCTTTTAACAATTTATCTAATGTAGGTCTACTTATTTTTAATTCTCTTGCTAATTGACTTTTATTTAGTTCTCTTCTCATATATCGAGAATAATACACATCAAAATCTTTTATCTTTATTTCTTTTCGACCTTTATATTTTCCCTTAGCTTTTGCCAAAGCTATGCCTTCTCTTTGCCTTTCAAGTAAATTAGCTCTTTCAAACTCATTTATAGCCCCTATCATTTAAAAATCGCTCCTAAAAAGTATTTTGATAATATATTAATATTTTTTAAGATAATTGTAAATTTAAAATCAGTACTTTATTTACTATTTGTAAAAAATAATGAAATATATTTTATATTAACAACAATAATTGATAGTGTAATATTGTAATTTGGGGTACACCCATATATAGTGGCGTAATATTTTTGATGATTCTATTTGGGGAAAATATGAGAACAAAAGTTATAGTTTAGGGGGAGATTAAATTTATTACCGTGTTCATGTTTTGATTATTGACCAGAATGTTACAGTTAACGCCCACTTAGATTATATATATTGACTTAAATATACAAATTTTTTATTCTTTTGATAGATTTTATTCACATAGAATTTACATAAGAATGTGTTATAATACTTAGCTTGCAAGTGGAAATATATTATAATTGAATTAATTGTAAATTTTATATGTATCAGGATCTAAATATAGATAATATAAAACTATTATAGGAGGTTTAATTTAATGAATTTAAAAAAATTTATGTCAGGTTTACTTGTAGTTGGAATTTCAGTTTTACCAGCTGTATCTTATGCTTATAGCTCTGGAAATTTTGCTTATGATTTTAAATATAAGTTAACATCTAGAGATTGGGCATTTGATGATAATATGAAGCATTTAAAGATGGAAACTAAGACAACTGCTAATGGTGGTGCAAAATCATTTAAAGTAGAGCTTTATAGGGTAGTAAACGGAAAAGCTAACTTTATATCTGAGAGAACTGTAAATACAACTCTTAACACAACTCAGCGATTTGGGTGGACTGGAGTTAATAAAGGTACTTATAGGTTTGTAATGAAGAAAGCTGATGATGGTAAGCATGTTGTTGGTTCAGGGAAAATATATAAGAGTAATGATTAAAAATGATATTAGCTAGAAGTATTATAATTCCATCAATAATAATCTATATAATACTAATTTTATATGGATTAAATAAGAGAATATTAAAAGAGAAACTGTTTATAGGTTCAATAATATATTTTATTTTTGTGTTTATAATAATGTTAACTATATTTCCCATAACGATAGATCAAAGAGTTATTAAAAGTGATATCGAATTAGGTTATGAAACTAGTAATAATATAATACCTTTTAAAACAATATATAATGAGATTATTGATAATGGATATGATCACATAGGATCTACTATTTATCAATTGGGAGGAAACTTTATAATGTTATTTCCGATAGGATATTTAGTTCCTATTATATTAGATAAAAAAGTAGATGTTAAATTAATAGCTTTGATCATTTTCTCAACATCGCTATTTATAGAGTTAACGCAATTTTTTATTGGCAGAGTTATAAACTATAATTATAGAAGTTTTGATATTGATGATATTATATTAAATACACTCGGAGGATTATTCGGATATTTGATTTTAAAATTAACATACCCAATAGTTAGGAATTTCTATAAAATTAATTATTTTGAAGAAAATAAAGAGAATAAGGATTAACTTAATTCCTATTCTCTTTATTTTTTTTAATAAGTTTTTAATAATATAAATATTATATTAATCTAAATTTTAGATATAAACACTCTATAATTATCTAAAACAACTACAAGATTAAGGATAATTTTGTATATGTATATTGACAAAGCATAAATTAAATAGTATATTATTAATGTAAATATACAAAATTAAGTATAATTATGTAATGTTATTTAGTTGTATGTTAAAAATATTTATTTTTATATACATAATAGTTAGTAATTTTGGAAAGGTGGTAAATATGATTAGTATAGTTGGTTTAGATGTTGGAAATGTAACTACTGTTTGTGTTTCTGATGATAAGAGTATTGTTGTTGAAAGTAGATTAAAGGAATATACAAATCTTGATGAGCTAGGAGAAAATGAAGTAATAGAGTTTGATAATAAAAGATATGTTGTAGAGCAAGGTCAGTTTGAAAATAATTTGATTAAGCATGAAAA
>JAGHEK010000031.1 GCA_017889265.1 Romboutsia sp.
CTTAGGAAAACAAGTACAGTAATTTTATATCGTATAAAAATTTTGTGATTATCTATAAAAATACTCTTTTCAAATATGAAAGAGTATTTTTTATTTTATAAATACTTAAATTAGAATATAATTATAAATAAAATAATTTTAAAACTGTATTGAGGAAAAACTAATGAAAATAAAAGACATAATAATAAAATATTCAAAAGAATTAGAAAAAATAAGTGATACTCCAAGACTTGATGTAGAACTTATTTTGCAAAAAATACTAGATGTAGATAGAATTTATATACATATAAATTTAGATAAAGAACTAGAAGATAAAGATTATGAAAAATTTATAGAACTTATAAATCAAAGATTAAATGGAAGACCTGTGGCTTATATAGTAGAAAATAGGGAGTTTATGGGACTTGATTTTTTTGTAAAGGAAGGGGTTTTAATACCAAGACCAGATACCGAGGTTTTAGTAGAAGAAATTATAGATATTTGCAAAGAAAAAGAAAGTGTAAATATTTTAGATATAGGGACTGGTTCGGGGGCTATTACTGTAAGTTTAGCGAAGTATATAAAAAAATCTAAAATAATATCAGTTGATATAAATGATATACCTTTAGAAGTAGGAAAAATTAATGCTATTAACAATAAAGTAGACGAAAAAATTCAGTTTATAAAATCTGATTTATTCAAAAATATAGATAAATCTATGAAATTTGATGTAATAGTTTCTAATCCCCCGTATATACCTAAAAAAGAAATAGAAACACTTCACAAACAGGTCAAAGATTATGAACCATATCAAGCACTCTATGGAGGGGAAGATGGACTTGATTTTTATAGAGAGATTACTTTAAAGTCTATAGAGTATTTGAAAGAAGGCGGTATACTTGCTTATGAAGTAGGTCACGACCAAGCTAACGATGTATGTGATATAATGAGTAATTATTATGGTAAAATTTATACAAAGAAAGATATTCAAGGTATCGATAGAGTTGTTATAGGGTATAAACTATGATATAATCAAAGAATTGATATATAAATAAAGAGGTGAAAATTTTGCTTAAAAAATTAGAAGTATTAGAAGATAAATACAAAGAATTAACAGAAAAAATAAGTGATCCAGAAATAATAAATGACCAAAAAACTTGGCAAAAATATATGAAGGAACATTCAGATTTAGAGCCAATAGTTATGAAATATAGAGAATATAAAGAAGTTTTAAATAGTATTCAAGAATCAAAGGAAATTCTTCAAGAAGAATCAGATGAAGAATTAAGAGAATTAGCAAAAATGGAACTATCAGAAAAAGAAGATATGGTAGAGCCTCTTGAATCTGAGCTTAAAATACTTCTTTTACCTAAAGACCCTAACGATGAAAAGAACGTTATAGTTGAAATAAGAGGTGGAGCAGGAGGAGACGAAGCTGCTTTATTTGCTGGAGATTTATTTAGAATGTAT
Source organism: Romboutsia sp. (assembly GCA_017889265.1). GTDB lineage: Bacteria > Bacillota > Clostridia > Peptostreptococcales > Peptostreptococcaceae > JAGHEK01. Next base: position 1,450 of record JAGHEK010000031.1, read on the forward strand.
TCTAGATATGCAGAAAGAAGAAGATGGAAAATAGAACTTTTAAGTGCTAGTGATACTGGAGTTGGAGGGTATAAAGAAGTTTCTTTCCTTATAAAAGGTAAAGGTGCATACTCAAGACTTAAGTATGAATCAGGAGTTCATAGAGTTCAAAGAATACCTGCTACTGAATCAGGAGGAAGAATACATACTTCAACTGCAACTGTTGCTGTACTTCCAGAAGTTGATGTTGTTGAAATAAATATAAATCCAAATGATTTAAGAATAGACGTTTTCCGTTCTTCAGGAAATGGAGGGCAAAGTGTTAATACTACTGACTCGGCAGTTAGAATAACACATATACCAACGGGAGAAGTGGTTTCTTGCCAAGATGGTAAATCTCAACTTAAGAATAAAGAACAAGCTTTAAAAATATTAGTAGCAAGACTTAACGATAAAGCAATAGCAGAACAAAATAAAGATATTGCAGCAGAAAGAAAAAGTCAAGTTGGTACTGGGGACCGTTCAGAAAGAATAAGAACTTACAACTTCCCTCAAGGTAGAGTAAGTGACCACAGAATTAACTTAACATTATATAAATTAGATACTTTCTTAGATGGTGATATAGATGAAATGCTAGATGCATTAATTACTGTTGACCAAACTGAGAAAATGTCATCAATATAATCCCTAATTTTTAGGGATTTATTTTTAAAAGTAGGTGTTTAAATGCAAACTATAATAAGTAAAATAGATTCTAATGATATAGATAAAAACGAATTAAAAAAACACTCTGAATTATTAAAAAATGGAGAAACAGTTATTTTTCCAACAGAAACTGTGTATGGTCTAGGGGCTAATGCATTAGATGAAAATGCAGTAAAAAAAATATATGAAGCAAAAGGAAGACCTAGTGATAATCCACTTATAGTACATATACATAATAAAGATTTGATTTATGATTTATCAAAAGATATAGACGATAAAGCAAAAAAAGTTATAGATAAATTTTGGCCAGGTCCGCTTACTGTAATACTTAAAAAGAACGATAAAGTACCCAAAACTACTACTGGTGGACTTGATACAGTAGCTATAAGAATGCCTAAAAATGATATAGCTTTAGAATTGTTAAGAGAATGTAATTTACCGATAGCTGCACCTTCAGCAAATATATCTGGTAAACCTTCTCCGACTAATGGAAAGCACGTTGTAGATAGTATGAATGGTAGAGTAGCAGGAATTATTATAGGTGATGATTGTGATTATGGACTTGAATCTACAGTAGTTGATTTTACTGAGGAAATACCTATGATACTTAGACCTGGAAGCATAACTAAAAAAGATTTAGAAAATGTTATAGGAAAAGTTGAAATAGATCCTTCTTTACTAAATCACGAAGATAACAAAAAAGCTAAAGCTCCGGGAATGAAGTATAAGCATTATAGCCCAGATGCAGAAGTTTTTATAGTAAGTGGGAAAAATGATGATGTTATAGAAAAGATAAATTCGTTAATAGATGAAAATGATAAAAATGGATTAAAAAGTGGAGTTCTTTGTTTAGAAAAAAATAAGAAAAAATATAAAGGGAAAGTTATATCTTTAGGAGAAAACTTTAAAGAAGTAGGTAGAAATTTGTTTAATTCTTTGATAACTATGGATAATGAAAAGATAAATGTAGTTTATTCTGAAGAATTTTTAGATGATGAAGTAGGAATGGCTATAATGAATAGACTACTTAAGTCTTCTGGATATAAAGTTATAAGGGTTTAGTATAAAAATCATAAAAGTATGTATATATCAAAAATTTTATAAATATTTATAAATGTGGAGGAAATATGAAAATAGGATTAGCAAGTGACCACGGAGGTTACAACTTAAAGACTGAAATAATAAATTATTTAAAAGAAAAAAATATAGAAGTGGTTGATTTTGGAACTAATTCAGATAAAGAATCTGTTGATTATCCTATATATGGAGAAAAAGTTGCAAATGCTGTAATAAATAAAGACGTTGATTATGGAATAGTTTGTTGTGGAACAGGTATAGGAATATCTCTTGCAGCAAATAAAGTTCCGGGAATAAGATGTGCAGTAGTTTCAGACGTTTTCTCTGCTAAAATGTCAAAAGCTCACAATAATGCAAATATGCTTTCTCTAGGAGAAAGAGTTTTAGGGAAAGGTTTAGCGCTTGAAATAGTTGATGCTTGGTTAAGTGCTGACTTTGAAGGGGATAGACATTTAAAAAGAGTGAATATGTTAAGCGAAATAGAATATAAATATACGAAAGAGGAAAAGTAATATGAAAAAAGTAATCGTAACAGATCATCCATTAATACAACATAAACTTACATTAATGAGAGATAAAAACACTGGTTCAAAAGATTTTAGAGAGTTATTAACTGAAATAACTATGCTTATGGGTTATGAAATAACTAGAAATATTCAACTTGAAGAAGTTGAGATAGAAACTCCTGTAACTAATACAAAGTCAAAAATTATATCAGGGAAAAAATTAGGAATAGTACCTATACTAAGAGCAGGTCTTGGAATGGTAGATGGATTACTTAATTTAGTTCCAGCAGCTAAAGTAGGACATGTTGGTTTATATAGAGATCCAGAAACTCTAAAGCCTGTTGAATATTATTCTAAATTTCCGCAAGATATAGAAGAAAGAGAAATGATAATAGTTGACCCGATGCTTGCTACTGGAGGTTCGGCAGTTGCTGCAATAGATGTACTTAAGCAAAAAGGAGCAGTTTCTATAAAGCTTGTTAATTTAGTTGCAGCACCAGAAGGTATAGAAGAAGTACATAAGTATCATCCAGATGTTGAAATATATGTAGCAGCAATAGATGAAAGATTAAATGACCACGGATATATAGTTCCAGGTCTTGGGGATGCAGGGGATAGACTTTTTGGAACTAAGTAGATTTTATGCTAAAAAACGTTTCCTAAGTCAAAAAATAACCTAGGAAAATGTTTGAAATTGAAAAAATAAAGTGTTAGAATGTAATAAAGAGGTTAGATAATGAGTAAAAATAATCGTATGGAAATTGTTAATATGTTGTCCCTTATAAATCAAATAGGGATAATGATATTAGTTTCCATATTAGGTTGTACTTTTTTAGGCAAATTTATAGACTCAAAATTAAATACAAAACCTATTTTTACTTTAATATTTTTAGTATTAGGAATAGGTGGAGCATTTATGGGAGTTTATAAGACATTGATACTTTATACAAAAAGGAAGTGATGTGTTGAATAATTCCTTATTAGAAGAAGTAAAAAAAATGACAGTAAGAATGTGTTTTTATGTCTTAACATTATTTATTGTTTTATTGATAACCTCGAATTTTAAATTAGATATGATATATGGTATTCTTTTTGGTTCTATAATTTCTATATTGAATTTTAGATTACTTGCTATATCTATCGAAAAAACAGTTTCTATGCCACCTGCTAAAGCTAATGTTTATGCAGGGTTACAATATATTATAAGAATGTCTATTATTGTTGTGGTACTTTTGGTATCTGTAAAACAACCACATATAAATATAATAGGTACGGCATTAGGATTACTAGGCCCAAAATTTATTATTCTATTTAATAAATTAATTATAAAAAAACTAATAAGAAAGGAGGCGAGATAATGAGTCAAGCTGAATGGGTTTTATATTTTGGAGATTTCAAAATAAGTGAAACCGTTGTTGTTAGTTGGATTATAATTTTAGGTCTTACAGTAGCATCTATTTTGCTTACTAGAAATTTACAAAAAGTACCTACTACAAAAAGGCAGATATTTTTGGAATTTATAGTAAGTAGTTTGAATAACCTTGTTATTAGCACTATGGGTGAGAAAACAGTTAAAAGAATGCCTAATATAGTTCCTTACATAGGAAGTTTGTTTTTATTCTTTGCTTGTTCTAATTTAGCGGGGTTATTAGGTTTTAGGTCTCCTACGACTGATTTAGATACTACATTAGCGTGGGCTATGATGACATTTTTTATGATTTACTATGCTGGTATTAAGTTTAAAGGTTTATCTTACTTTAAAGGGTTACTGGAGCCAATTCCATTTTTATTACCATTAAATATTATAGGAGAATTGGCAAAGCCTATATCATTAAGTTTCCGTCCATTTGGTAATATTTTGGGTGGAGCAGTTATTATGTACCTACTATATGAGTTTTTAGGATATGTTTCAGGATTTATACCTGTGGTAGGTCAATTAAAGATATTAGAGTTAGTTATACCAGTACCATTTCATTTATATTTTGATTTCTTCGCAGGTTTACTTCAATCATTTATATTTATAATGCTTACTATGGTTTTTGTAAGTAATGCCGCAGAAGAATAAATTTAAAGATTATTTTTTAGGAGGAGAGTTTTTATGGATAGTTTAATCGCAGCAGGTTCAGCAATAGGTGCAGGTTTAGCAGTTATGACAGGGATAGGTGCAGGAATAGGGCAAGGTTTTGCAGCAGGTAAAGCTGCAGAGGCAGTTGGAAACCAACCAGAGGCTAAAGGAGATATTACTCAAACTATGTTACTTGGGGCAGCAGTTGCTGAGTCATCTGCTATATATGGTTTAGTTATAGCAATAATTCTTTTATTCGCTAATCCATTTTTGGGATAATTAAATAATTTGTTTTTTTAAGAGGTGGCTAGTTCATCTCTTAATTTTAAATGTCACATTAATGTATTAGTATAGGAGGATTTTTATGGAAATGAAACCGATAATAGGTTTAACATATGAGTTTGTTTTTCAGATTATAAATACTGTAATTTGCTTTTTGATTTTGAAAAATCTTTTGTTTAAGCCTGTTATGGATATTATATCTGCTCGTGAAAGTGAGATACAATCAAATCTTGCTCAAGGAGAAAGAGCAAAAAGAGAAGGTAATAAATTAAAAGCAGAGTACGAAGAAAAGTTAAGTACTGCAAAAGAACAAGGTCGAGAAATTATAAATCAAGCTACTTTAAAAGCTAGAGAAAAAGAAGAAAAAATAATAGAAGATGCTAAAAAAGAAGCAAAATCTATTTTAGATAGAGCTGAAAAAGATATAAATAGACAAAGAGAAAAGGCTATGAATGATATAAAATCTGACATATCTGATTTAGTGCTTTTAACGGCATCTAAGGTTATAGAAAAAGATATAGATAAGTCTAAACACCAAGAGTTAATTAATAACTTTATAAATGAGGTGGCTATAGATGGTAGCAAGTAGATATGCAAAAGCACTTTTTCAAGCAGGGGAAGATTTAGACTGTTTAGATGTTTTATATAATGAATTTAATAAAGTTGTAGATTTTTTATTTTCTAATGTAGAATTATATGATGTTTTAAAGTCTCCTTTAGTTGGAAAAGACGACAAAAAAAATATTTTAGATAAAGTTTTAGATAAGGAAGTTAGTTTATATATTATAAACTTTTTTAAAATTATCATAGATAAAGAAAGAATATTATTTTTACCTAAGATAAAAGAGGAATTAAAACAACTTTTTAATGAGAAAAATAATATTGTTGAGGCAACAGCTACTACTGCTATTAAAATGACTGATGAGGAAGTTAAATCGCTTGAGGATAAACTTTCTAAAAAATACAATAAAAAAGTTATTCTTACTAATATAGTTGATAGTTCTATAATTGGTGGGGTTTTAGTTAGAGTTGGAAATGAAGAGATAGATGGCACAGTTAAATCTAATTTAGCTAAATTAAAAGAAAATCTATCTATGGTAATATCTTAGAATGGGAGTGAACCTATGAATTTAAGACCAGAAGAAATAAGTGCTTTAATAAAAGCGCAAATTAAAAATTATGAAAATAAGATAGAGTTAACTGATACTGGGAGTGTTTTAAAAGTAGGGGATGGTATAGCTAGTATTTATGGACTTGAAAAAGCTATGGCAGGAGAACTTTTAGAGTTTCCAGGAGAAGTTTATGGTATGGCTCTTAACTTAGAAGAAGAAACTGTTGGGGCTGTTATGCTTGGTAATGACCAAGGAATTAAAGAAGGAGATATAGTTAAAAGAACTGGTTCTGTTGTAACTGTTCCTGTTGGAGAAGCTTTGATAGGTAGAGTTGTTAATGCTTTAGGTCAACCGATAGATGGAAAAGGACCTATAAATACTCAAAAAAGAAGACCGGTTGAATCGCCTGCTACTGGTATAATGGCTAGAAAATCTGTTCACGAACCTCTAGAAACAGGAATAAAGGCAATAGATGCTATGATACCAATAGGTAGAGGGCAAAGAGAGTTAGTTATAGGGGATAGACAAACGGGTAAGACTTCTATTTGTGTAGATACTATTCTTAACCAAAAAGGTAAAGATGTTATATGTATATATGTTGCAATAGGTCAAAAAGGTTCAACTGTTGCACAACTTGTTAATACTTTTGAAAAACACGGAGCAATGGATTATACAATAGTTGTATCGGCTACTGCTTCTGAAAGTGCACCACTTCAATTCTTAGCACCTTATTCTGGGGTAGCTATGGGTGAAGAGTTTATGTTTGAAGGTAAGCACGTTTTAATAGTTTATGATGATTTGAGTAAGCATGCAGTTGCATATAGAGAGATGTCATTACTTTTAAAAAGACCACCAGGACGTGAGGCTTATCCAGGGGACGTTTTCTACTTACACTCAAGACTTTTAGAAAGAGCCGCTAAATTATCAGATGAATTAGGGGCAGGTTCTATAACTGCGCTTCCAATAATTGAAACTCAAGGAGGAGACGTTTCTGCATATATCCCTACTAATGTTATTTCAATTACTGATGGGCAAATATATTTAACTCCAGAATTATTTAACTCTGGTATAAGACCGGCAGTTGACCCAGGTATATCTGTATCAAGGGTTGGGGGTTCTGCTCAAATTAAATCGATGAAAAAGGTAGCAGGTCCACTTAAACTTTTATATTCTCAATATAAAGAGCTTGTATCTTTCTCTCAATTCGGTTCTGACCTTGATGAAGATACTAAGAAAAGACTTGCTCAAGGAGATAGAATAGTTGAGGTTCTAAAGCAAGGAGAACAACAACCTATAAGAGTTGAAAATCAAATAATGATGATACATGCAGTTACTAATGATCTATTATCAGATATAAAAATTGAAGATATAAAAGAGTTTGAAAAAGAATTATATTCTTATATGGATAATAATCATCAAGAATTAATAAAAAATATACTTGCTGGTAAAGATTTCACTAATGAATTAACTGATGCTATAAATGAGTTTAAAAGAAAATTTAAATAGTTTATAGATTTCAGGAGGTGATATAAATGGCAGGTATGAAAGAAATTAAAACTCGTATAAAGAGTGTTGAAAATACAAAACAAATTACTAAAGCTATGGAACTTGTTGCATCTTCTAAATTTAGAAAGGCAAAAGAAAGAGCTGAAAACTCTAGAGCATATTTTGAGATTTTATACGAAACTGTTAATGATATAGCTTCTAATACGAGTAAAAATATCTTTTTAAACGAAAGACCAGTTAAAAAGAAATGTTATATAGTTATAGCTGGTGATAGAGGGCTTGCAGGTGGATATAATTCAAACGTTATAAAAACTGTGTTAAAGCATAGTAATTCTACAAACCATAAATTAATTCCTATAGGAAAAAAAGCGAAAGAGTCTTTATCTAAAAAAGGGTACGAAGTTGTTGATTTTATAGAAAGTGTTGAAGATGCAACTTATCAAGATGCAGATAAAGTAGCTAGTGTTGTTATAGAGTTATTTAAAAAAGGTGAAGTAGATGAAGTAAATTTAGTTTATACTAAGTTTATTTCAGCATTATCTCAAGAACCTCAAGTTATGAAGTTATTGCCTTTAACCGTTGAAAAAGGTCAAAAAAGCAAATCGGCTGTTGAATATTTACCATCAGCTAATGATGTTTTAGGACATATTATACCAAAATATATTTCAGGAAGTGTTTACGGAGCTATTCGTGAATCATTCGCATCTGAACAGGCTTCTAGAAGAACGGCAATGGAGTCTGCAACAGATAATGCAAATGAAATGATATCAAAATTAGAATTAATTTATAATAGAGCAAGACAAGCGTCTGTTACTCAGGAAATAACAGAGATAGTTGCGGGTGCTTCGTCTTAATAATATTTAACAATTTTTTATTGTTAAACTAAATTTTTAGGGAGGTTTTCAATGAAAGGTAAGATAGTTCAGGTTATAGGGCCGGTACTAGACGTTAAGTTTGAGAAAAGATTACCTAATCTATTAAATGCATTAGTTATAAAAAATGAAGATAAAGAAATAACTATAGAAGTTGCTCAACATATAGGTGATGATACTGTAAGATGTATTTCTATGAGTTCAACTGACGGTCTTGTAAGAGGTATGGAAGTAATCGACACAGGAGCTCCTATAAGTGTTCCGGTTGGAGATGCTACTTTAGGTAGAATATTTAATGTTTTGGGTGAGGCAGTTGACGGTAAACCTAATCCAGCAAAAGAGCAAGTTTTACCTATACATAGATTAGCGCCTACTTTTGAAGAATTACAACCTACTGCTGAAATACTAGAAACGGGTATAAAAGTAGTTGATTTATTAGCACCATATTTAAAAGGTGGTAAGATAGGTCTTTTTGGAGGAGCTGGAGTTGGAAAAACAGTTTTAATACAAGAGCTTATAAACAATATAGCTACTCAACACGGAGGTATCTCGGTTTTTGCTGGAGTAGGTGAAAGAACTAGAGAAGGAAACGACTTATTCCAAGAAATGACTGAATCTGGAGTTATTAAAAAGACTGCATTAGTTTTTGGACAAATGAATGAGCCACCTGGAGCGAGAATGAGGGTTGCTTTAACTGGTCTTACTATGGCAGAACATTTTAGAGATAAAGAAAATCAAGACGTTTTATTATTTATAGATAATATATTCCGTTTCACTCAAGCAGGATCAGAAGTTTCGGCACTTTTAGGTCGTACTCCTTCTGCAGTTGGATACCAACCAACACTTGCAACTGAAATGGGTAAACTACAAGAGAGAATAACTTCTACTAAAAATGGTTCTATAACTTCTGTTCAAGCAGTTTATGTTCCGGCAGATGATTTAACTGACCCAGCACCTGCTACTACTTTCTCTCACTTAGATGCTAAAACTGTTTTATCAAGACAAATAGCTTCACTTGGTATATTCCCAGCAGTTGATCCACTTGAGTCAAGTTCTAGAGTTTTAGATCCACAAATAGTTGGTAAAGAACATTATGAAGTAGCTAGAGGAGTACAAAGTATTCTTCAAAGATATAATGAACTTCAAGATATTATAGCTATTTTAGGTATGGATGAATTAAGCGAAGAAGATAAATTAATAGTAGCTCGTGCAAGAAAAATACAAAGATTTTTATCTCAACCTTTCCACGTAGCAGAACAGTTTACAGGTTTTGCTGGAAAGTATGTTCCTCTAAAGGAAACTATAAGAAGTTTTAGAGAAATATTAGACGGTAAGCACGATAATTTACCAGAATCTGCTTTCTTATACGTTGGTAATATAGATGAGGCTATCCAAAAAGCAAAGGAAGGTAAGTAACTATGTTAGTTGAAGTTGTAACACCTGATGAAGTTTTTTTTAAAGGTGATACTGAAATGATAATAGTAAGAACTACTAAAGGGGATAGAGGTATATTAAAAAATCATAGACCTTTAGTGGCAGTACTTTCTGATGGAAATCTTAGAATAAAACAAAATGGTAAGTTTAAAGAAGCTAAGATATCTGGTGGATTTATGAATGTAAATAAAGATAAAACTGTTATTATAACAGAAAAAGCAATTTGGAAGGGCTAGAAATATTTCTAGTCCTTTTTTGGAGGAATTTATGATAGGAATTGACATCATAGAAATTGATAGAATAAAAAAATTAGTAGAAAAAAATGATAGATTTTTAAATAAAGTTTTTACTGAAAATGAGATAAAATATTTTTCTGAAAAAGGATATAAAGCTCAAACGATAGCAGGAAATTTTTGTGCCAAAGAGGCGATTTCTAAGGCGTTTGGTACCGGTATTAGAAATTTTAGTTTTAAAGATATAGAAATATTAAGAGATGAACTTGGAAAACCTGTTGTAAATACTTATAATAATTTAAAAAAAATTTGCATAGATTATAATGTTTTAGAAATAAATGTATCAATCTCTCATTCAAGAGATTATGCAGTAGCTAATGCTTTTATAAAAAAGGTTTAGGGGGGATTTTTTGAAAAAGTGGTCTTTTTTATTGGCAGTTTTAGTTTTAATTGCTTTTTTTAGTTTTAATAAGAAAGACACTAAAGAAGAATTTACAAAACAATATACTAAAGAAGAAATTTATGAAAGTTTTCAAGATAAAATACTTAATATCTCATCTTATGAATGTATTGCCGAAGTATGTGTTAGCGGAAATAAAACTCCTACTAATTATTCTTTTAAACATACATATAAAAAACCAGATAGTTATAAAGTTGAAGTGCTATCACCTGAAAGCGTTAAAGGAAAGGTTATAGAATTTAATTCTAATAAATTAACTATAAATAATCCTAATGTAGAAGATAAGATTGTTTTTGAGGATTATCAAAATAAATTTTTGTTTATAGGAAATTTTATAGCTAATTATTCTTATGATAGTGCTATTATAGATGAAGATGATAAATTTTTAATAATTACTAAAGATATGCCGAATGATTATTTTAATAAACAAATCTTATATGTAAATAAAAAGACTAAATTACCTCAAAAGATGCAAATTATAGACATAAATGGTAATACTAGATTTGATATTATATATAAAGATTTCAAGACACTTTAGGACGGGAAGGATAAAAATAATGGAAACTAACTTACTACCCACTACTTGGGCTGAGATAAATCTAGACAATATAGAATTTAATTTAAATAATATAAAAAAACTATTAAAAGAAGATACTAAAGTATGTTGTGTACTAAAAGCTAATGCATACGGTCACGGAGCTTTGCCTTTGGCTAAGTTTTTGGAAGATAAGGTTGATTATTTAGCTGTTGCTAGATTGGAAGAGGCTTTGGAACTTAAAGAGATTAATTTAGATATATTGGTTTTAGGCTATATTCCTTATGAATCTTTAGAAATTGCTATAAAAAATGATATAACTATGACTGTTTATTCTTTGGAAATGGCAAGAATAATTGATACTATTTCAAAGAAATTAAATAAAAAATCTAAGATACATATTAAGATTGATACTGGAATGAATAGACTTGGATTTAGATTTTTCGGTGATTGCTGTGATGATATTAAGGTTGTTTTTGATGAATTGATTTCTTTTGAGAATTTAGATATTGAAGGTATTTTTACTCATTTTGCTACTGCTGATGAAGTTGATAAAACTTTTTCTAACTTACAAATTCAAAGATTTAAGCAAGTTATTGATTATTTGTCTTCTATTAATTTCGATATTAGGATTAAACATATTTCTAATAGTGCTGGAATTATAGATTTTAAAGATATAGATTTTGATATGGTTAGACTTGGAATTGCTCTTTATGGTTATTATCCTTCTTGTGAAGTTTTAAAAAATAATGTGGATTTAAAGCCTGCTATGACTGTCAAAACAAGAATTTCTAATATCAAGTATATTGATAAAAATGAAGGTGTAAGTTACGGTTTAATACATAAGGCTAATGAGAAGGAACTTATTGCTACATTACCTATTGGTTATGCTGACGGATTTAGTAGAATGCAGAAAAATCCTAAAGTAGTTATCAAAGGTCATACATTTGATGTTGTTGGTAGAGTTTGTATGGACCAATGTATGGTAAATATTGATAAGGATATTGATATAAATATTGGTGATGAGGTTATAATATTTGGTAATGGCATAATTTCTGCTGATGATGTTTCGTTAGATACTATATGCTATGAGGTTTTATGCAATGTTTCTAGAAGGGTTAGTCGTGTTTACATAAGGTCAAATAATATTTTACAAATTGATAATTATTTGATAAAATAAAATGATACAATTTTACAGGAGGGCGAGTTTTTTGTTTGATGAAGAAAAAGAAAAAATAAATTTTAGCTTACCTGACTCTTTAGTATCTGAAGTAGATCATTTTGTTAAGATGCAAAATAGCAATAGAGAAGACTTTATAAAAAGTGCATTTCAATTCTATATAAATCACAAAAAAAATATAGATGTTGAAGAAACTATGATACAAGGTTATAAAGAAATGGCTCAAATAAACTTGTCTTTAGCTGAACTTGGAATGACATATGATGTATCTTCTGATAATGATGAGAAAGAGAAGATAGCCCCAAGTGAGTATTAATACAGAAATAAAACGTGGTGATTTGTATTACGCTGATTTAAGTCCTGTTATTGGTTCAGAACAAGGGGGAGTTAGACCAGTTATTGTAATACAAAACAATATAGGTAATAAATATAGTCCTACGATAATTGTTGCAGCTATTACATCTCAGATAAATAAAGCTAAGCTACCTACACATATAGAAATTAGTGCTAACGAATATGGACTTAGCAAAGATTCAGTAATTCTTTTAGAACAAATTAGGACTATTGATAAAAAAAGAATAAGAGAAAAAATAGGTTGTCTAGATAATAATATGATGTTGAAAGTTGACAATGGTATTCAAATCAGTTTAGGACTTTTCAATTTTTTTTACTAAATTTAAAAATCTGGTCAAAACTTCACTTAAAAATGTTATAATAGAATTGAATTTATTATGTGGAGGATATTTAATGAGAGATTATAAGGTTTTAAATGATATCACAAAAACTATTAGAAAAGATATTGTTTCTATGATACATAATTCTAAATCAGGACACCCAGGAGGATCTTTATCGATAGTTGAGATATTAACAGCACTTTACTTCGATGAAATGAATATAAATCCAAATGATGAAAAAATGGAAAATAGAGATAGATTTGTTTTATCAAAAGGTCATGCAGCGCCAGCACTTTATGCTACACTTGCTAATAAGGGATTTTTTGATAAAACTGAATTAAATGGCTTAAGAAAAATAGGTTATATGTTACAAGGTCATCCAGAAATGAAAAATACACCAGGGATTGAAATGTCAACAGGTTCTTTAGGTCAAGGGTTTTCGGTAGCTTGTGGTATGGCTATGGCATCTAAAATGGATAATGCACCTTGGAGAGTTTACACTATACTTGGAGATGGAGAGATACAAGAGGGGATAATTTGGGAAGCAGCTATGAGTGCATCACATTACAAACTTGATAATATGGTGGCATTTTTAGATTATAATGGTCTTCAAATAGATGGAAAAGTTGAAGATGTTATGGATATAAAATCTCCAGTTGATAAATTTAAGTCATTCGGATGGAATGTTATAGAAATAGATGGTCATGATTTTGACCAAATATTTGCAGCACTTGATATGACTAGAGAAACAGTAGGTAAGCCGACTTTAATAGTTGCAAAGACTGTAAAAGGGAAAGGTGTATCTTTTATGGAAAATAATCCAAGTTGGCACGGGGTAGCTCCTAGTGATGATGAGTTAAATAAGGCTTTATATGAAATCGGAGGTGGCTTAAATGAGTAAAATTGCAACTAGAGATGCTTATGGAAAAGCATTAGTTAAACTAGGTGATATAAATAATAATGTTGTTGTTTTAGATGCGGATTTATCTAAATCTACTAAAACTTATGATTTTGGAAAGACTTATCCAGATAGATTTTTTAATATGGGTATAGCAGAACAAAATTTAATAGGGGCAGCTTGTGGATTTGCAACGGCAGGAAAGATACCTTTTGCTAGTAGTTTTGCTATGTTTGCATCTGGTAGAGCTTTTGAAATAATAAGAAACTCTGTTTGTTATCCTAATTTAAACGTAAAAATATGTGCTACTCATGCAGGTATAACTGTTGGAGAAGATGGAGCATCTCACGAATCAGTAGAAGATATTTCTATAATGAGAAGTATACCTAATATGACTGTTTTAGTTCCGGCAGATGGTGTTGAAGCTGAGAAAATGATTTTTGAAGCGGCTAATGTATATGGACCAATGTATGTTCGTTTAGGAAGAAGTGCAGTAGATACAATATTTACTGAAGAATATAAGTTTGAAATAGGAAAAGGAACTGTTTTAACTGAAGGCGATGATGTTAGTATAATAGCTTGTGGAATAATGGTAAATGAAGCTATAAAAGCATCTGAAGAGCTTAAAAAAGAAGGTATAAATGCTAGAGTTATAAATATGTCTACTATTAAACCTATCGATAAAGAACTTATAATAAAATCTGCTAAGGAAACAAAAGTAGTAGTTACGGCAGAGGAGCATAGTATAATAGGAGGGCTTGGTAGTGCAGTTAGTGAAGTTTTAGCTGAAGAATGTCCGACTATTTTGAAAAGAGTTGGTATAAAGGATGTATTTGGGGAATCTGGAAATCCTAATGACCTTCTTGAAAAGTACGGTTTAACTTATAAATATATAATTAATTCTGTAAAAGAAGTTATAGCTAAGAACTAATATTATCACCTTTTAGGTGATAATATTAGTTCTGTAAAGGAGAAAATTTTATGGATAGTATAACACCGAAAAAATTAATATCAAATCTTTTTTTATTGATATTTATAGTTTTATTTATTAATGTTTATACAGGTATATTTGGTGATGACAATAATAGAGTGGCTGTAACTGTTATAACTTCGATTTTAATGTTTATAGGAGTTGATATAGGTTATAAGCCAAAAGAGTCGATTTTTATAACTATTTTTATTTTTATATTTACTTGTTTTGTTACTGAAATAACAAGAGAATCGAATATATTTATAACATTTATAATTTCTTCGATATATATATTTTTTATTATGTATATAACACTTCAACAAAAAATTGAGTATAAAAGCTATTTGCCTTTTATGTTACTTTATGTATTTTTAGATGCTTATCCAGTAGAAGATAGTTATTTGCCAAGAATATTTTCGTGTATAGTAGGTGGAATTTTAGTTACTTTTGTAATGTATATAACTACAAAAAAAATGAATACACAAAGTAGTTTTTCTATAAAAGATTTATTAAAAGAAAAGGTAGATATTCATAGTGAAAGATTTATATTTTCTCTTAAAATGGCAATAGGCGTTAGTATTTCTATAATAATTGGGAGAATGTTGAATGTTGAAAAGATGACTTGGATAAGTGTTGTTACATTATCTATAACTCAATCTGATTTTTTTGATAGTAAACTTAGAATACGTCAGAGATTTATAGCTACTTTACTTGGAATAAGTGTATTTTTATTTTTGTTTGAAGTATTAAAATTAGGAAATTATCTTCCTATTGTGAGTCTTGTTTTGGGATATATTTATACATTTTTAAAAGATTATGATAAAAAGATGATATTTGTTGCTATAAATGATTTGATTTCAACAATGCCTATTTATAGTACAACATTTTCTATTATAACTAGGTTGATTTTATTTGGATTAGGTATTATAGTTGCATATTTTGTTAGCAAAGTAGTCGAAAAGAAATATAAAATAAATTAAATAAGAGATTATATTTAATGTGACTATTTTAGTTCTGGTAGATAGTGTTGAAGTTGAGAAAATGATTTTTGAAGTAGCTAATGTGTATGGACCTACGTATGTTCGTTTGGGAAGAAGTGCAGTAGATACTATATTTACTGAAGATTATAAGTTTGAAATAGGAAAAGGTACTGTTTTAACTGAAGGTGATGATGTTAGTATAATAGCTTGTGGAATAATGGTAAACGAAGCTATAAAAGCATCTGAAGAACTTAAAAAA
>JAGHEK010000032.1 GCA_017889265.1 Romboutsia sp.
ATAAAAAATAACCTCCTTCGGATGGATTTGTTGTTACTTCCATTTAACCAAAGGAGGTTATTTTTTTCATTATATAAATTTTGTAAAAATCAAGTTGCAAATATTAGTTAAATACAACACTAGTGGCTTTACAGCTCTTTTTTAGATTATTTTATTAATTTAGCAAATTCTTTTCCGAAGTTTTCACAATCAGTGAAAGTTTTTTGGCTAGGTGAGAATTGTTTCTTTAAAGATTCAACAGGCATTTTGAAAGTCATAGTTTTTAGTATATTTTCTGCCATAGTTAAACCTTCTCCGCTCCATCCAAATGAACCGAACACACCAGCTATTTTACCTTTGTTTGCCATTGGATCTATTACAGAGAATAAATCCCACATAGGTTTTACCATAGTTCTATTTATAGTAGGAGAACCAAGTAATATAACTTTTGATTCTATTACAGCATCGTGCATTTCTTTAAGTGTCATATTTTCTAAATCATATAAATTAACTGTACAGTTTTCATCAAGTAAACCTTTTTCTATTGCTTTTGCCATTGTTAAAGTATTTGTATAAGCTGATAAGTAGAATATAGAAACTTGGTTTTGATTAATTGTATTTACAAAATCATTTGACCATTCTATATATCTTGTAACTGCATCCATAGGCTTTTCTGATAATATAGGACCGTGAGAAGTAAGTATAGTATCGAATTCTAATCCTAATTCAGTAACTTTTTGAACAGCACTTAAAACGTAGCTAGAAAAAGGTTTAACTATACAATCATAGTAATGTTTAGCTGATTTTAAGTAATCTTCACTATCAACACATTTAGGGTCAACACTTGCATAGTGAGAACCGAATGCATCACAAGTTAAAAGAACTTTATCTTCTTCAATATATGTAAACATTGTGTCTGCCCAATGTAAAAATGGTGCTACTACGAATTTTAAGTTTCTTTTACCTATATTGATAACTTCTCCATTAGATATAATATGGCATTTGAAAGAATGGTTTATTTGTTGGTCTAAATAAAGTTTAGCAGCTTTAGTACAAATAACAGTTATTTCAGGATTTTTTTCTAAAACATATTTTAAACTACCGGCATGGTCTGGCTCAGTATGATGTACAACAACGTAATCTATATCTTCTATTTTAGTTATAGAATTTAAATTATCAAAAAATTCATCTTTGAAGTTAGCTTTAACTGTATCGAATAAAACAGTTTTTTCGTCTTTTATTAGATATGAATTATAAGTAGTTCCGAATTCAGTTTCCATTATTATATCAAAAACTTTTAAATCTTTATCTATTACACCAGTGTAATAAATATCTTTTTTTATTTCAAATACGTTATTCATTTATAAACTGCTACCGTAGTAACAGTTTCACCTCCTTTAAAAAATATAAAAAATAATAATAAATATATACCCATTTGTATTAAAAAAAATCAAGACACATAGATATTTTAACTTAAAATTATAAGATTGTATACAATAAAAAATACTTTTTTAAAATTATATTATTTAGTGTATAATAATATTTATTAATAAAATAAGGAGGATTTTAAATGGAAAAGATTGATTTAAGTAGGATTTTAAAAAAAGTTGAAAAACCTGCTAGATATTTAGGAAATGAAGTTAATTCTATACATAAAGATACTACTAAAATAGATTTAATAAGATATGCTCATTGTTTTCCTGATTTATATGAAGTTGGTATGAGTCATTTAGGTAGTCATATACTTTATGATGTTATAAATAAAGATGAAGAAGTATTCTGTGAAAGATGTTATGCACCTGGTGTGGATATGGAAAAACTTATGAGAGAGAAAGATATTCCTCTTTTTGCACTAGAATCAAGACAAGCTATAACTAATTTTGATTTCGTAACTTTTACACTTCAATATGAATTATCATATACTAATATACTTAATATGCTTGATTTAGGGAGAATACCTATTTTAAGAAAAGATAGAAAATTAGACGATCCATTTATTATGGTAGGTGGTCCTTGTGCCTATAATTCTGACCTTTAGCTGACTTTGTTGATATAGTTATATTAGGTGAAGGTGAAGAAACAAATTTAGAAGTACTTCAAGTTTATAAAAAATGGAAGAAAAATAAAACAACTAGAGAAGATTTTCTAATGCAAATCTCTAAGATCGAAGGTGTATATATACCGAGTTTTTATGATGTAATATATAATGAAGATAATACTGTAAAGGAAGTTGTTCCTAATAAAGAAGATATACCTAAAAGACCTCATAAAAGAATAATAAGAGATATGGAAAATGTTCCTTCTCCTGAAAAATTAATAGTACCGTATATAGAAACGGTTCATAACAGAGTAGTTTTAGAATTATTTAGAGGTTGTACAAGAGGTTGTAGATTCTGTCAGGCAGGTATGATATATAGACCTATAAGAGAAAAAAGTATCGAAAGATTAACAGAACTTGTTGATAAATTAATAAAAAATACTGGATATGATGAAATATCTTTATCTTCTCTTAGTACTAGTGATTATTCAAAATTAACAGAGCTTACTGATTATTTAGTTAATAAATATACTGATAAAAATATAGGAATATCACTTCCTTCTCTTAGACTAGATAATTTCTCTATGGAAATAGCAGAAAAAATACAACAAGTTAGAAAATCAGGTCTTACATTTGCACCAGAAGCAGGAACTCAAAGATTAAGAGATGTTATAAATAAGGGGGTAAGTGAACAAGATTTAAAAAGTGCTACTAAAAAAGCATTTGAAATGGGATGGAATAGTGTAAAACTATACTTTATGATAGGACTACCAACTGAAACTTATGATGATTTAGATGGTATAGCAAATCTTGCTTATAATGTAATTGATATATATAGAGATGTTCATGATGGAAAGTTAAAAAGAAGCTTTAGTGTAACTGTAAGTACATCAACGTTTGTTCCAAAGCCATTTACACCATTCCAGTGGCATCCACAAGATAGAAGTGAAGAAGTTGTAAATAAACAGAAACATCTTATTAAGAAATTAAAAAATAAAGATATAAAATATAACTATCATGATTCTCAAACTAGCTTAATGGAAGCAGTAATATCAAGAGGAGATAGAAGAATAGGAAAAGTTATATATGATGCATTTAAATTATGTGCAAAATTTGATGGTTGGTCAGAATATTTTAATTTAGATACTTGGAAAGAAGCTATGGCAAAAAATAATCTTTCGATAGATTTTTATGCACATAGACAAAGAAGCTACGAAGAAGTATTCCCCTGGGACCATATAGATGTTGGAGTAACTAAGAAATTTTTAATAAGAGAAAATGAAAAAGCAAAAGAAAATGGAGTAACTGTTGATTGTAGACATAAATGTAGTGCTTGTGGTATAAGTGCTCATAATATGACAAAGGGGTTGTGTAAATAATGAAAATAATAAGAACTAAGTTTAATAAAGAAAAAGATATGATATATATATCTCATCTTGATTTACAAAAACTACTTCAAAGAGCATTTAGAAGAGCGCAAATAGATTTAGTTTATTCTCAAGGGTTTAATCCTCATCCAAAAATAAGTTATGGAAATGCACTAGCTTTAGGAACTGAAAGTTATGGAGAATATTTTGATGTTGAAATAGCTTGTGATATACAAATCGATGAATATATAAAAAGAATGAATGAAACTTTACCAGAAGGCATAAAGTTTTTAAAGGCAATAGAAATAGATGCAAAAACTGAATCTTTATCGTCTATTATAGAATATGGTAAATATAGATTTATTATGGATAATGAAAAATCATTCGATTATAATTATATATTTGATAAAGTGAAAGAATTTATGGGAAAAGAAGAAATTATTATAACTAAGAAAAATAAAAAAGGAAAATTAGTAGAAGTTAATATAAGAGAACTTATAAAAGAATTTAAAGTAAGTAAAGTAGATGAAAAAATAGTTTTTGAAGCGACTTTAAGTACAGGTTCTAAAGCTAACTTAAATACTAATATATTTATACCTAAGATTTTGGAAGTTATAAATCTAGATATTGATCCATTAGATGTTGATATTATAAGAGAAGATTTATATAAAGTAGAAAATGATAAATTAGTAACTCCTATGTAGTATTTTTATAAAAAGACTTATTTCTAAATAGGTCTTTTTTATATTAAATAATGTGAAAGGTACGATATTATAAATGAAAAAAATAATAATAGAAACTCTTATATCATCAGAAAAAACTGTTGTAGTAGAAGATAATAAATTAACTGAAATATTAATACAAGATAAGAAAAAAGAAAGCAAAGTTTCAAGCGTTTACAGAGGGATAGTAAAAAAAGTACTTAAAGGAATAAATGCTTGTTTTGTTGATATAGGGTTTGAAAAGTTGGCTTATTTACAAACTAGTGAAAACATAAAATGTTCTGATGAAGTTATAGTACAGGTAAATAAAGAAGAAGTCGGGGAAAAAGGAGCAAAATTAACTAGGGAAATAAGTATTTCTGGAAGATATTTAGTATATATTCCTACTAATTTAAAAATAACTTTATCAAAAAAGATAGAAGATGAAAATGAGAAAAAAAGGCTTTTAGGTATAGTAAAAGAACTTACAGATAATAATGGATATATAATAAGAACTGAGGCTCAAAATGCATCAAAAGAGGATTTAGAAAATGATATAAAATATTTAAACAAAGAATATGAAAATATTTTAAATGAGTATAAGTTAGGCATAGGACCTAAG
The DNA here is from genome assembly GCA_017889265.1 of Romboutsia sp. Taxonomy (GTDB): domain Bacteria; phylum Bacillota; class Clostridia; order Peptostreptococcales; family Peptostreptococcaceae; genus JAGHEK01. The sequence goes on from JAGHEK010000032.1 coordinate 4,708, forward strand.
CTTTTATATAAAAATATTGATAAATCATCAAAATATATAAAAGATAATATTAATGATGAAGTAGATGAAATTATAGTAAATAATAAAGAAAAATATA
>JAGHEK010000123.1 GCA_017889265.1 Romboutsia sp.
TCAGAACGTATTGAAAATGAAAGAAAAAAAATGAGAGCAAACTTCATTATTAATATGAGTCATGAACTTAGAACCCCTGTTAATTTAATGTTAATTACTAGTGATGTATCTTTGAAAAAACTTCGTAATAATTCTTTTACTAAAGAATGGTTGATTCAAGAATTTGAACAAGTTCAAAAAAATTCAAACAGATTATTGAAGATAGTTAACAATGTTATAGATATGACTAAGATAGAGTATAATGAATTTAATTTAAAATTTCAAAATCTAGATATTGTTGAAGTTGTTGAAAATATAATAATAGAGATACTTGAGTATCTTGATTATTCAATAGATATAGTTTTTGATACTGACGTTGATAAAATGGTAATTGCTATTGATGAAGAACAGATACAAAGAGTTATACTTAATTTGATTTCTAATTGTGTAAAGTTTGCACCTAATTCTCGGATAGATATAAGTATAGAAGAAAAAAGTAATAATGTATGTATACTAATAACAGATCATGGTCAAGGAATAAGTGAGGATAAACTAAAAAGAATATTTAATCCATTTTATTATATAGGAGAGACACTTATAAAAACAGAAGAAGGTAGTGGTGTAGGTCTTTACTTAGCTAAAAGAATTATACATTTACATGGTGGTACAATAACTGTTACTAGTGGAGATAAGACTACTTTTAAGATAAGACTTCCAAAAGAAACTGTTGAAGAAAATGAAAAAATAAATAAAATTTATGATTTTAGAACTGCTATAAAAATTGAAATGGCAGATATAAACACTAAGGAGGTATAAAAATGGAGGATATTTTATACGAAGAAGGTTTTTTTCTAGGTCAAAACAACAAAGAGATTTATTATAGACAATATGAAGTGAAAGATAGTAAAGCAGTAATAGTTATATCTCATGGTTTTTGTGAAACTTACAATAAGTACATAGATTTTATTGAATTTTTAAATAATAATCTATTCTCAGTTTATATATTAGAACATAGAGGACATGGTAATTCTGGAAGACTTGGTATTGATAATAGTCAAATATATGTTGAAGATTTTAATTATTATATAGAAGATTTAAAAGAATTTTTAGATAGTGTTGTAATGTATAATTTAAATGATAGGAAATTATTTTTGTATGCCCATTCTATGGGAGGAGGAATTGGAGCTTTATTTTTAGAAACTTATCCTAAATATTTTGAAGCTGCTATTTTAAATTGTCCTATGTTAGAAATACACACAGGTAAATATCCTTACTGGTTTTCTAAACTAGTATCTGATTTTTATTGTTTATTAGGTAAAGGAAAATCTTATGTATTAGGTCATAAACCATATAACCCTAATTTTAATTATTCATTAGAAGATTCAGGTACTAGTTCTGAGGAAAGATTTAATGAATTTTTGAAATACCAAAAAGAACACGAGAATAGTCAAACTACTGGTGCTTCATATAAATGGCTTAATGAATCATTTAAAGCTTTAAAATTAATTAAAAAACCTGAGAATATACAGAAAGTTGAAATACCAGTGTTACTATTTCAGGCAGGGAAAGATACTTTTGTAAAACCTAATGGTCAAAATATATTTGCAAAGTATGCAAAAAATTGTAAATTAATTAGAATAGAAGAAGCTAAACACGAGATATACATAGAAAGAGATGAGATAAGAGAACCTTATTTGAAACAAGTTCTAGATTTTTATAATAAATGCTTAAAGTATAGTATAGAATAATAAAGAATGGGAAATTCCCATTCTTTTAATTTGTTGTTTCGTAAGTTGTATTAATAGAAGTGTCTGTTGTATTATCATTCATATTTTGTTTTTCATTTTGAGTATTTACATCTTCGTTTAATTCATTTTCGTTAACTTCTTCTTTAAGAGCATCATTTTTATTATCTATATTTTCTTCAATAGTATTTTCAGTGCTTATTGGCATTTCTTCGTTGTTATTTAAGTTTTCATTTATAGGATTATCTTGAGTAGGTTCATTTGTATTATCTTCCAATGATTCGTTATTAGAATCATTATTAAATAATCCTATAAACCAATTCCAAATCTTTTCGAAAAATCCTTGAGCTTCTTCTTGAGTAGGTAAGTTTATAGTTTCTTCATTAGTTGCATCTATAACTGCATTTTCTCCAAGTAAACTATCATTAGTATTTTCTAATATACCCATATCAGAAGAATTATCGAATAATCCTGCAAACCAATCACCAATACCAGTAAAGAATCCTGTTATAGTTTCGATTACTCCTTTTTTTATATCTTCTCCCATAGCTTCTAATTTCTCATCAACAGTATCTTTTATTCCATTTAAAGTATCTTTCATTTCATTATAGTTATAGTCTTGTTCAGATATTTTAACCATTAAATCTTCAATTTGTTGTTGTTGAGAAGGGTTTAAAGTAATATTATAGTTATTAGTTACATTATTAATAGTTTCTGCTATTTGATTTGTATCGCTTGTATTATTTTTTATTATCTCTGTTTTTATATCATTTATAACTCCAGTAGCTTTATCTTGACCTATTTCTTCTCCTAAATCACCAGTTATTATAAGTTCTTCTGAAGCTAATTCCTTTTTTTCTTCGTCAAGTGCTTCTCCTGTTGCATCTTCAAAAGCCTTCATTATACCAGTTAATGCTCCTGTTCCACTAACAGGGAATACGCTAGCTACTACACAGTTTGCATCTGTAAGACCTGCTGTTGTTAATGTACTTGCAACCATTGATGAAGTTAACCAAGTAAGGTTTGCAGTTTTTACATTTATACCATTTCCACTAGCAGTAGGTTCAACATATGCACAAGAAAAAGTTTTTGTACCAAGTTGAGCTTCACTTGCAATACCTTCTAAATAAGCTCTTTCTTCTTGATTATTAACTTCAAGTATCACTACTTCATCTTTATTTACTCCAAAATACGAAAGCATCTTATTTTTTTGTTCTTCAGATAAATCTGCCCCAAGCGTAACTACTCTTGCTCCGTCTGCAAAAGAGAATGTTATGCTACTTAAAGTTATAATTATAGTCAAAGTAGAAATTAGTTTCTTTTTGAAATTGTTTAGACTTTTATTCATAAATTTTTAATCCTTTCCAAAATTTATTATTTTATATTATATATGATTTATTATAAAAAACAAAGTTACAAAAATGTAATAAGTGTGTGAAAAATTTTTCAAATAATAGATTTTAAAATTATAAAATATGATATACTTATTATTAAAAAAGAAAGGATTTTTATGATATGTCAAGAGAATTGGTAAAAGAAAGAGTTATAAAATATTTAATAGAAGATTTATACGTTCCTCAAGATATGATAGATACTGATGTTTTAGTATCTGAATTCGAAGAAGGTATGGAAGGTATGATAGATATCGTAGTTAATGTTAAAGATGAAAATGACTATTTTGTTCCTTTAATGATAGTTAAATGTCTAGATGAAGATGTTGAACTAGAAGGAGAAGTTGTTGAAAAACAAGTAGAATTTTTAGAAGATGTTGATAATATAGTTTTAGCAGGTAGAGTTATATTAACAAATGGTGATTCTATGATGTATGCAGATTGGACAGGAGAAGAATATGATACAGAACAATCTCTTCCTACATATGATGAAATGGTAAAAGAGTTTTTAGAAAGTGAAAAATTAGCATTAGAACATGAACATACTCACGAACATAGTTGTGGTGGAGATTGTAATTGTGGTAATGACTGTGATTGTAAACATTAAGAACTGAAATTTTCAGTTCTTTTTGTGATTTTAATGTAGCATTTTTTAAAATATAATCACATATTATATGATATGTAAAAATTAAATGAAAGGGTTATTTTATGAATAAAGATTATATTTATGAAAGCTACATTTATAATGATACATCTAATACATCAAATTCTATGAAAATGTATCTAAAAGAAATAGAAAAATATAAAATGTTATCATTTGAAGATGAATTAAAACTTTCAAAAGAAATACAAAACTCTTCAAAAGATGCAAAGGAAACTTTCATAAATTCTAATTATAGATTAGTAGTCAGTATAGCTAAAAAATATAAAAAAGAAAATGTTGAAATTCTTGATTTGATACAAGCAGGTAATATAGGACTTATAAAAGCTGTTGAAAAATTTGACTATAAAAAAGGATATAAATTTAGTACTTATGCTACCTGGTGGATTAAGCAAGAAATAATTAGATATTTAGATGATTGTGAAAATATTATTAGAATACCTGTACATCTTAACCAAAAAATAAATTTTATAAAAAGAAAAAAACACGAGTTATTATATAAACTTCAAAGAGAGCCGAGTTTAAACGAATTATCAAATGAATGTAAAATAGAGCCTCAGAAATTATGTGAATTACTAGAAAAAGAAAAAACTATAGTTTCTTTGGATATACCTATAAAAGATGATGATGACAGTTGTTTAGTAGATTTTATACCTTCTGATATGAGTTTTACTGATACTGTTTTTTGTGAGATTGAAAAAATTAACCTAAAAGAAAAAATAAATGAAGTATTAACTTGTCTTACTAATCAAGAACAAGAAGTAATAAGGCTAAGATTTGGTCTTGATGATAATGTACCAAAGACTTTAGATGAAATAGGAAAAGTATTTGGTCTTACAAGGGAAAGAATTAGGCAAATAGAGTCTAAGGCTTTAAAAAAGCTTAGACACCCCAGCCGAATAAAAAAATTAGAACACTTTTACTTTAATTAAATTCTAGCATAAAATATATTAAAAATCATTAAAAATTTTAAGTTATTGAAAAAACTTTTTATTTTTATTACAATACAAAAGAGGTGTTTTTATGCTAGATAAATATAGAAAAGAAATTGATAATATAGATAAAAAAATAGTTGAACTATTTGAACAGAGAATGGAAGTATCAAGTAAAATAGGAAATTATAAAAAACAAAATAATTTAAAAATATTAAATAAAGAAAGAGAAAAAGAAGTAATTGAAAAAAATATAAACAATGTTAAAAATGATGATATAAAAATATATGTTATCGATTTACTTAATTTTATTATGGAACAAAGTAGAGAATATCAAAAAAATAAGCTTTCAAAATGAGAGATTATTTTTGTTGAAAATATTTTTAAAATTTGTTATCTTTAAATTAAGATAATATTTTAAGGAGAAGTAATATGAGAGAAAAAATAAAAGAAAAAGTTTTATCATATCAAAATGAAATGATAAATTCTATAATAGAAAGTATAAAAATACCTAGCGTGATATCAGAGGAAGTTAATGGTTGTCCATTTGGTGAAAATATAGATAAAGCATTAAAGCATATTCTTAAATTATGTGAAAATTTAGGTTTTAAAACTGTTTATAAAGACGGTTACTATGGATATGCAGA
>JAGHEK010000124.1 GCA_017889265.1 Romboutsia sp.
ATTATTTCCATATCATTAATTATTATACAACAAAAAGAGCTATCTAAATCGATAGCTCACTTTTTATTAATTATTTACATTTCCACGTATTTCATCAGCAGTTTTTATAGGAGTATTTTTAAATATAGCATATCCTATGAAAGCAGCTAAAACACTTACTACTATACATCCTGCTGCAGCTATTAACGCTCTAGGTCCATTTTGACCAACAGTAACTGCAAACCCAGCTATTGGAGTTGCAAGACCTGGTGTATCTATTGAAAGACCCATAACAGCAACTATTATACCAGATAATGCTCCCCCTATAAAGTTTGTAACATAAACTGGTATTGGGTTAGCAGATATTATATCTGATTGAGTTAAAGGTTCTATAGCAACTGATATTGTATCCTTCTTTGAACCAAACTTCATTTTTGAGAAGAATACATAGTTCATAAAAGAAGAACCAAAAACTGATAATGCACCAACAGCCATAGGAACACCAGTTAAACCTATTATAGATGTAAGAGCCATTGATGAAAGTGGAGCTGTAGCAACAACTGTTATTAATCCACCAAGTATAAGCCCCATTATAATTGGAGATGTATCTGATGCTTGTATTAAAACTTGACCTATGTTAAGTAATGTATTATCTACAACTGGATCCATACCTAAAGCTATAAGTCTAGCTAATGGTGCAGCTACTAATATAATAACTATTAAATCAAGCCCAGCTGGAACTTTCTCTTCTAAGAACTTTACAACAAAAGCCACTAAATAACCTGCTATAAACCCTGGTAGTATACCAAATCCTGAAACAGTTAATCCAACTAAAACTGCATAAACAGGAGATACTCCAAGAGCTAACGGTACTAATATACCTGCTGCTACCCCTCCTAACGAACCATTCGCACTACCAACTTCTTCTAAGAATTTTATTCCCATTTGTTGACCAAATAAAGAGAAGTGGAATGCCTCAACTAAGAAACTCGCACAGGCAGCATTTGCTAAAGCACCCATAGCTTTCATTCCATATGGAGCTTTGTAACTAAATAATGTGAATAATGCCAAAACAACTAATAATAATCCTGTACCCATTAATATATCAGTCATAATTTGCCCTCCTTGTTTTATTTAATTATAATATAAATTATAATTTTTATTCATACATTGACATTATAAACTAAATAATCTATTCTGTAAAGCATTTCCTGACAAAATACATCAAATTTATAAATTTTCTGATAATTCGCCTAAACTTTCACAATTGTATACAATATGCATACTTTTAATTACATAATCCCATACATCTATAGTATATTTCATTTCCATTTTGTATATTTTTTGCAATTTCATAATGCATACATTCATTTTCTACTTTAAGTTCAATATCAATCTCAATAGTTTTACTTGCACACATATTTATCTGTATTTTTCCATCATATATTTTTATGATTTGTTCTACTATATTAAGTCCTATATCTAAACTTCTTCTTTCTTTATCATTTATATATTTAGAATAATCATAATTTCCATCATTTTTTATATTTATAGAAAGGTTATCATCTTTATTTTTACTAAGCACAACGTATATCTCAGATTTTAAATCAGAGTATCTTATTATAAGTGTTAAAAGAATTATTATCGCTTTTTTTATGTATTGTATATCAATATTTATTATTTTTTCTTCTTCGTCGGTATCAAATATTATAGATATATCACTACTTTTTGTATAGTTATTAAATTCATTTACTAAACCCTCTATTATTTCAACTGCATTATATTTTTTAGAATTGTGTTCACTTATATTTAATTGAAGTTTAGCTAAGTCCATTATAGTATCAACTAACCCCATAACAATATTGCAGTATTTTTTTACTGTATTACAAGTAGTAGCTATATCTCCGTTAGGCTCATTATTTATTATATCTTTATGTAAAATTTCTAGTAGTTGATTTGATGATGATATAACATTAAGAGGTGTTTTAAGTTCGTGAGAGATATTTACAAAAAATTCAGACTTTACTTTGTTTTCAGCCTTCTTTTTTTCTATTTCTAATTCTATAATTTCAGATTTCACTTGCTCAGTTATATCTCGTATTATGCCTACAACTTTCAATTTTTTATCAACCTCTATAAACATTCCACCACTTTCTATATGAATTTCCTCACCTTTTTTATTTAATATAGTACTTCTTTTAAATTTTATATTTCCATAATCATTAGAATTTCCAAATACTATATTTTCATTTACTTGAGATAAATCTATCTCTTCTATATTTTCTGATGAAAATATTGATAACATACTTGAATTGACATAAGATATATTATTATTTTCAAAATCTAAAGTATATATCCCCTCTGGTATCAAATTAACTAAAGTTTTATATTTTTCCTTACTATTTTTAAGTAAATTAAAAGCTTTTTTATATTCTGTTATATCTTTTATAGAAATAACTTCATTTTCGTTTGATTTACTTTTAAAACTAGCTTTTTTAGTATAAAAATAAAATTTGTCATCTAATCCTTTATATTCTATTTCCATATTTTCATATGGTTTTAATATTTCATTTTTTATTATTTCAAAATTTATATTTTTATCTTTTTTATTGTTGTATATAATATTCCCATTTTCTACTATTAAAATAGAACATGGAATATTATCTACTATTTTTTTATACTTTATATCATTTTCCTCAATTTTTCTTTGTGCATCTTTTTTATAAGTTATATCTTCAATACAGCACATAATAGCATTATCATTTCGTCCTAATGAAATTTTAGAAAACCTAACTAAAAAATATCTATCAGAATCATCTTGAACTTCTACTTCGGTCTGTTTTCCCCATAGTCTAGTGTTTTTTATGCTATTTAAAAACTTATCTTTATCTTTTATATTGCTATCTAAAAATTGTTGTAAATTAAAAACTATATTACAAGATTTATATTTAGGCCACATATCATAAAAGTGTTTGTCTTTACTGACAATCTCATCAAAGTCATCAATAATTATTATACATTTATTCATTTTTTGATATATCTTTTCTACAAGTTCATTTTTTCTATTTATAATAAACTCAAGCTTAGATAAGATATACTTATTCATAAATATACGTTCACTATATTTTTCTAATTGTATATTGCTAAATTGCAAGTTATTTTTTAGTTGAATATTTTTATTATTAGTTTCCATTACATTATATTTAAAAACATTAAATAATATAATAAAACTACTCATTAGATCTATAAAATTAAAAATATTTAAAATATGATTATAATAATCTCTAAAAATTAATATAAATGAAATGCATACAAAATATGTATAAATCAATATCCTATAAGAAATATTCATTTTATGTATATAGTTACTTATAGAAAAAACATACAGTGTGGACATAAATAAATATATAGAAATTAAATCATATACAATTTTATCAAAATTAAATATAGTACTAAAAAAACAAATAATATAATTAACCATTAAAAATAAGTATAATTTTTTATTCTTATCAATGTTATTAAACACTATATACATAATTATTAATATCTTATTTATTATAATATACTTAAAAATAAAGTCATTATTTATTAAAACAAATATCTTATGAAAAAGTATAAAAAATATATTAAGTAAAATAAAAGTATTTTTCATACTTTTATTTATTACCCACTTTGAACATAATATATTAAAGATCATTATAAAATTAGAAATACTAATTATATCAAAATAATTAACCATAACTTATCCCCTTTTTTTCTAAGCATTTAAATATATATCTGAAAACTCTATAGCCACCTTTTCATCATCTGCAAAAATAAAATCTTTACTTTCATAAACATTCCCCATATTTTTTGGAATAACTATTTCAAATTCACTCCATTTATTTTCTTCACTACTAACATTTATTTTTATATTTTGAATATCAGCCAATTTTTTAACTACTGCTAAACCAACCCCTGTACCCTCAGAAGTTCTCGATAAAGTTCTATCAACTTGATTGAAACTCATAAATATCATATCAATTTTATCTTCTGGAATACCAAATCCAGTATCTTTTATAAATATATTTATATTTTCTTCAGAGCTTTTTAATTTAATATCTATATGTCCTTTTTCTGTAAATTTTATAGAGTTTGATATTATATTAAGTATTATTTTTTCTAATTTTTCTACATCTACGTATGTGTATTCTTTTGTAAAATCCGTTTTAAAATTTATGTCCAATTCTTTTTTCTTTATATATGAAGATGATATAGATACTATATTTTTTACAAGATCATATATATTACACTTTGAATAATTTAATTGTGTATTGTTATTTTCAATTTCCTTTATATTATTTATAAGTCTTTTTAATCTATAAATATTTTGATTAACTAATTTATTATAGTTTTTTATGTGTTCTGAATTGTCTTCTTTATCTGAAATAAGCAAATTACATTTACTTATTTTATCAATCGGTTCTTTGATATCTTCAGCTATACTTATCATCAAATTAGTTTTAAATTTACTATCAATCTCTATTTCTTTTAATTCTTCTTTTATTCTTTTTATTTTGTGCTCAGTATCTAATGTTCTAAATACTACTATATAATGATTTTCTTCTTCTCTATCTATTATAGCTAATGCTATTTCCAAATCATTTGCTTTATCTATAATAAAATTTTTGAATATACCATATTCCCCTTCATATATATACTTTTTAATCGCATCATTTAAATTAGATACTCCTATTGAATCTAAAACTTTATTACTAGCTTCATTTTTATATATCTGATTATTATTTTTCTTATCTAAAATAACTATTCCCTCTGGTAACGTTTGAAATAGTAATTTATAAGTTTTTTCTCTTTCTTTTATCTGAGATATTGTATTTTCAAAGTCAGTTACATCACTTAGTATCGTAAGTAAATACTGTTCATTGTTTAAAGTCATATTTACTACTATCATTTCTACAAACTTTTCACTTTTAGTCTTAACTTTTATAAAAATTTTGTCTTTTATTTTATTCTCTAGTAAATTGATTTCTTTATTTATATTTGAGATAAACTTAGAACTTACTGAATTTTTTATAAAATCTTTTACTTGTTCTTCATTTATATCTAGTATCTCAAGAGCTTTTTCATTAAAATAATCAACCTTGTTTTTATTGGAAATTATTATACCTTCACTTAAAACGTCTATTAACTTTTTGTATTTTTGTTCGCTCTCAAAAAGTTTATTCTGTACGGAAATAGTATTAGTTATATCATCTAGTATACATATTATGACGTCTTTATCTTCTATTTTTTCCAGCGTATACGTTAATTTATAAACTTTATCATCATAACTTTCTATATCCATACTCTCTATATCAGAACCCAAATTCATCAAATTTTTTTCAATAGTTTTATATTCTCTAAAATTGTATTTTAAAAACTTTTCTATATCAAAATTTTTCACATTGGCACTACAATTAAACAAAAATTCTTCAAAACAAGAATTACTAGATATATAGCTTAAATCTATATCAAGTACAAATATAGGAAGTTTTGACTCTTTTATCATTTTTTCTATATTTCTATTCATATCAAGAATTTTTTCATTATACTCAGCTTGTTTTTTTATTCTATCTGATAATTCATTTTTTAGATTTTCTTTTTTAAAGTTATTTTCTTTAAATTTTTCTCTGTTGTTTAAATACTCTTTTTGAATGTTTCTTATATTATCTAAAATTATAATTTTTATAGAATATAAATTTAATAATATATTTGATAAAAATATAAAAATATAAGACTTTATAGATAATATTGATGTAGCTACTATAAATATATACTTGATATAACTTGATGAAAATAAAAATAACTTAGTAATAAAAAGTGCAAACAAAAAATACACAGCATTTTCATTATTAAATATAAAATTACTAGTAATTATCTCAAAAATATACATCAAAGATATATAAATCATATCATCTTTCTTTTTGACAAGATAAATACCAAAACAAGATATAGGAATACAAAATATCATAATTAAATTTATAATATTTAATACTTCACTGTATTTAGATATATAAAACATATGAATCACCACCATATTAGTTTATTAGAGTTTTATTTTATTTAATCTAGTTTTTTATTGTTATATAATAAGTTTTTTTATTGTTATAGGTAATACTATCATAATAAAAACGATTTTTTTGTCATTTCTTAGTTTTAATAATAGAGTTTTATCTGTTTTTTTTCGTCAAAAAAAGCCCTATTAATATTAAATAAGGCTTTTTTCCGTCTTTAATTCTTTTTTTAGCTTATTAAGTGCTCTTTTTTCTATTCTAGATACATAAGACCTTGATATATCTAATTTTTTTGCTATCTCTCTTTGTGTTTTATATCCATTGGTCGTTAATCCATACCTTAATAAAACTATTTCACGTTCTCTAGTTGTCAGTTTTTTATTTATTTTATCATAAAGTTTTCCAACTTGTATCTTTAGTTCAACTTGGTCTAAAATATAATCAATATCCGTCCCAAGTATATCTATTAGAGTTATCTCATTTCCTTCTTTGTCTGTTCCTATTGGGTCTTGAAGTGATACTTGGGATTTATTTTTTTTATTGTTTCTCATATTCATAAGTATTTCATTTTCTATACATTTTGATGCATAGGTAGCAAGTCTAGTTCCTTTATCTATATTATAAGTTTCTATAGCTTTTATTAATCCTATTGTTCCTATTGATATTATGTCATCTTGGTCTTCTGATGAATTATTATATTTTTTTGCGATATGTGCGACCAATCTCAAGTTTCTTTCTATTAATATTTCTTTTGATAATTCGTCAAATTCCTTTTTGTACTTCGTTAGATACGTCAATTCTTCTTCAGGGGTTAATGGTTTTTTAAATGATTTGGTAGAAGTCATAATTACACCCCTTAATTTACTTTTGTAAATTATATGATTATAACTTCTACAATTTGCCTAATTTTTTAATTTAAAAATTCGCATATATTTTTAAATATTGGAACAGCTGATTTATTAGTATCATTTTCAGCATTTCCTGTACCTTCTACTATAACCGTTATAGCATATTTAGGTTCATTTTCAGGATAAAATCCCGTTATTAACCAATTATTAGTGTTAGTATTATTAACTTTAATTTGAGCAGTTCCTGTTTTTACCGCACTACCTTTTTCTAATGTATTTAAATCTTTAGCAGTACCTATTTGGGATACTTGTTTCATAGCTTCTTTTACTTTACTTATTATAAATGGAGAAATTATTTCTTCTTCATTTGATACTTCAAAACTTTTTATTATATTTTTTTCGTCATCTATTATGCTATCATATAGCTTTAAAGGTTTATAAGTTCCATTATTAGCTATTATTTGTGTCATCTGATTTATTTGGATAGGCGTTACTTCTATCGAACCTTGACCTATCGGAAGATTTCTAGAATCAGTGTTTTTTTCTACATTTCCATTAACTTCTTCTATTCCTAAATTGACTAACTCTCCTAAATGAAGTTCTTTTGCAGAATCTATTATATCCTTATCATCCATTTTATTAGCTATATCTAAAAAAGCAGTATTGCACGAATTTGCAAATGCCTCATTTAAAGTCTGCACACCATGTCCATCAAGTTTTATACATTTTAATTTTTCATCACTATTTTTTACAACTTCTTCACCACAGCAATTATAGGTATAACTTTCATCTATTATTCCATTTTTAAGTGCAGAGTATAAAACTACTATTTTAAATATAGATGCAGGTTGATAAGTTACTTGTGTAGCCCTATTCATAAGTTCTTTATTACTTGAATTTAAATAATTTTCGATATTATATTGATCAAAATTAGGTCTTGAAGTCATAGCAAGTATTTCGCCTTTTTCAACATCAGAAATTATTGCTACACTAGGATTTTTTTCATTATCCACAACTCGTTCTAAATTCTCTTGAA
>JAGHEK010000125.1 GCA_017889265.1 Romboutsia sp.
ACTAAGAGAATTTGCTAAAGAATGTGGTGAAGAAGTTCACGAAAAGAAAAAGAGTTTTGGTCAAAAATTAGAAAACTTTTTTAAGAAATTTTAATAAAAAAGGCTTAGATTTAATCTAGGTCTTTTTTATTATATTTTTATATGTTATATTATTAGTAAAATATTTGAAAAAGGAGAAAAAATATGAGTACGGTGAGAGGACTTCTTATTAAATAAGGAGTTTAAAAATTTCCTTGTTTATAAGAAGTCATAAATTTGAAAACTTATGAATAAAGGAGAAAGAAATGGAAAAGCTACAATTAAACGAAGTTAAAGAGATTATAAAAAATTATTGTGTTAGTTCTCTTGGAAAAAATCTAATAGATAAATTAAATCCAAGTTCTGATATAAAAATAGTTAGAAGAAGATTAAATGAAAATGTAGAAGCTAAAAAAATACTTGAAAATAGTAACCATATACCCCTTGAAGGAGTTTCTAATATAAAGCCAATTGTAGAAAAAGTTCGAAAAGGTATGATATTATCTTGCGAGGAACTTTTGCAAGTTAGTGACTTTTTAAGAGGTTGTTCAAAAATAAAAAAATTTATGAGAGATATGGAGTTTTATTCTCCTAATTTAAGCTCGTATTCTTTAAATATAAGTGAATTTAAAGAAATTGAAGAAGAAATAAATTTTTCAATAAAAAATAATAGAGTTGATTCAAATGCTAGTAAAGAACTTAAAAAGATAAGAAAAAATATAGAAGTATATGATGAAAAAATAAGAGAAAAGTTAAATAAATTTATAACATCAAGTAATAATAAGAAATATATACAAGAATTTATAATAACCAAAAGAGATGATAGATACGTTGTACCTATAAAATCTTCTTATAAAAATGAAGTAGAAGGTGCTGTACTAGATACTTCATCTAAGGGAAATACTGTTTTTATAGAGCCAAAAAGCATTTCAAAATATAGTATAGAGCTTATTAGCTTAAAGTCCGAAGAACTTATAGAAGAATATAAAATTTTATCTTATCTTAGTGAGATGATAAATGAAAAAATATATAGCATAAACTTGAATTTAGATATAATATCTGAATACGATATGATTTTTGCTAAAGCTAAATATAGTAAATCTATAAATGGAATAACTCCAAAGATTAATAACAAAGGATATATAAATATTGTAAAAGGAAAACATCCACTCTTAAAAGGCAATGTTGTTCCTCTTGATATAGAAATAGGGAAAAATTATAGAACTCTAGTAATAACTGGTCCTAATGCAGGGGGTAAAACTGTTTCATTAAAAACAGTTGGTATTCTTACATTAATGGTTGAGTGTGGATTTGATATTTGTGCTAGTGAAGAAACTGAAATAAGCATATTTAACAATGTGTTTGTTGATATAGGAGATAATCAAAGTATAGAAAATTCTCTTAGTACTTTTTCATCTCATATAAAAAATATATCTGATATAATGAAAAAATCCAACGGGTTAAATCTAATTCTTTTTGATGAAATAGGAAGTGGTACAGAGCCAAATGAAGGAGCAGGGCTTGCTATTTCAATACTTGAAGAGTTTTATAAAATGGGTTGTATAACGATAGCATCAACTCATTATGGTGAAATAAAAAGATTTGCAAATCTTCATCCAGACTTTGAAAATGCAGGAATGTTATTTGATAAAGAAACTTTAGAGCCTTTATATAAATTAGTTATAGGTGAATCTCAAGACAGTAATGCATTATTTATTTCTAGAAAAATGGGAATAAAAGAGAGAGTATTAAAAAGAGCTAGTGATTATATAAAAAATAAAGAATACAATTTAGATATAGTTGAATTTAGAAAAAATGAAGATAATTTAGAAGAAGATATAAAAACAAATGAAACTATTTATTATGTTGGTGACAAAGTTAGATTGTTAGATAAAAATGATTTCGGTATAGTTTATAAACCTATTGATAAATTTAATAACATATCTGTTTTATATAAAGACGAGTTTATAGATGTTAATGTAAAAAGAGTAGAACTTTTTATAAGGGCTACAGAATTATATCCTAATGGTTATGATTTAGATTCTTTGTTTGTTAGTTTCAAAGAGCGAAAATTAGAAAAAGATATTCAAAGAGGTTCAAAAAAAGCACTGAGAAAAATTAGAAAGGATATAAAAAATAAATAAGTATTTGAATAAAAAAACATACAAAGGGGATAATAAGTACCAAATATATTATAAGGAGGATATTTTATGATATCTTGTAATGTAAATAATTGTTCTCATAACTCAACTGGTACTTGTTATGCTAACAGTATAAATATAGGTGGAAAAAATGTATCTAAATCTGAAAATACTTGTTGTGGTTCATTTTTAGATAAATCTAGTTATTCTAACTTAACTAATAGTTGTTCAGATAATAGTGTTTGTAATACTATAATTTGTAATGTTGGAACTTGTAGGTATAATAGAGGGAAAGCTTGTACGGCTAATGGTATTCAAGTAAACGGTCAAAACGTAAATTTATATAATGAAACTAATTGTTCAACTTTCAAACTTAAGTAGTGCTTTTGCACTACTTCTTTTAATGTTTTAGTAATTATATTTAATTATAATAATTTGACAAAGATAGTAATTTTTTATATCCTGAATTGTCAATTTAAATCAGACAAATTACTTATGAATCACTAAGCAAATGTAAGTAAGCTTTCAAATCCAGTTGCTTCTTTTATAACCTCATTTGGTGTTTTATAGTCTAGTGATTTTC
>JAGHEK010000033.1 GCA_017889265.1 Romboutsia sp.
ACAATCAATATTAACAAAAGAATAAACTTATTTTTTTAGTAAATAATTATATAATAAAAATATTTTACTTTTTAATACATTTTTAATTTGTATTTATTTTAAGTTTAAAATATAATAAATATTAAGTAATTTTTTAAGGAGGGTAAAATGGTTTTTACAATTTTATTACTTGGTTTCTTTTTCCTTATAAAAGGAGCTGATATTTTCGTTGAAGGTTCTTCATCTATCGCAAGAAAATTTAACGTACCACCAATGGTAATAGGTCTTACTATTGTCGCTATGGGAACTTCTGCGCCTGAGGCTGCTGTAAGTATAACTTCTTCAATAGCTGGTCAAAATGATATGGCTCTTGCAAATGTTGTTGGTTCTAACTTTTTTAATATCCTTATAGTTTTAGGTGTTTCTTGTATAATATCAACTTTACCTGTTGAAAAAAACACTATAAAAAAAGATACACCTTTTTTACTTTTTGTAAGTGGACTTCTATTAATTTTTAGTATAGACCTAAACATTTCAAGAATAGAAGGATTTATATTTTTAGCTATATTTACTTATTTCTTAATCGATACAGTTAAAACCGCTAAAAATAGCGATTCAAAAGTAGAAGATGTTCCTTCTGAAGATTCGCCTATGTTTAAAACTATACTTCTTTGTATATTAGGTATAATAGGTATAGTTCTGGGAGGAGATATGGTTGTAAAATCTGCTAGTTCTATAGCAAAATCATTTGGGATGAGTGATAATTTAGTAGGTCTTACAATAGTAGCTATTGGTACATCATTACCTGAGTTCGTTACTTCAGTAGTAGCTGTTAGAAAAGGTGAAAATGATATCGCAATAGGTAATATTATCGGTTCTAATATATTTAACATACTTTTCGTTTTAGGTTTATCTACTTTTATAAATCCTATATCAATAAGTATGTTCGCACTTTTTGATGTTATATTTATGATTTTAATAACTATTTTACTATTCATATTTATAAAATCTAAAAATTCTTTAATTAAAAGCCAAGGTTTTATTTTTATTGGACTTTACATAGCATATATGACTTATACAATAATTAGATAAAAAAATAAGATGGAATTTTTTCCATCTTATTTTTCTGTATTTTCCATAAATTCAACTATATTATCAACCGTCAAATCTACTTGTTCTTTAGTATCTATAGCGGCTTCTCCATCACCTTTTTGCTTTCCATAATCTCCAAATTGAGCATGATTTCCACCTTCTATTTCTACATAAGTAGTATCTTTAGGTAAATTTTCTTTACTAGATAATAAATGTTCAAAATTTAATACTCCATCTTTTGTTCCCCAAATAGATAATACTCTCTTATTAGAGTTTTTTAAACTCTCATTAGAAGGGTATGATGCAAGTAAAACTATACCATCTATCTCATTACTACTACTTGCAAAATTACAAGCAGCTACTCCACCCATAGAATGTCCTCCTATAAACCAATGTTTTATATTGGGATATTTAAGTATAACTTCTTGAGCTTTATTTTGAGATAAAAATGCAATGTTAAGTGGCATATCTACCACTACAACTTGATAACCTCTTTTAGCTATTTCCCTTGCTAAATATGAATATGCTTTAGCCTCTACCTTAGCCCCTGGATAAAGTATAAGACCTTTATCTACTTCTTCTTTAGGTTTAAAAGTTATAAAATCCCCATACGTAACAGAAATATTTTCATCGCTTATAATAGAAGACTCTGCTAGTTCTTTAGCTTCATACGAATCTATTAACCATATAAAAGTAAATGAAAACATACCTAAAAATAAAATTATAATTCCTACAAAAAAATATTTTTTATAATTTTTTGGATTTTCTTTCTTTTGCTCTTTTTCTTCATCTATAATTGGTTTTTGAAGTTCCATAGTTATGCTAAATTCTTCATCTTCATACTTATCCTTTTTCAAAAAAACACCTCCATAATCTATAATACTAATTATATTTTATCACATATTAAATGTATATTCAAAATTTCCAAAAAAAAATATCATAAATATAAAGATTAAACTTTATATCTATGATATTACATTTATAACTTATTAGAATTCTGCATTTTTAGGAGTTCTAGGGAATGGTATAACATCTCTTATATTAGATATACCAGTTATATACATAAGTATTCTTTCAAATCCCAAACCAAATCCTGAATGAGTAGCAGTACCAAATTTTCTAAGTTCTAAATACCACCAGTAATCCTCTTCTTTAAGTCCTAATTCTTTTATTCTGTCAAGTAACACGTCGTATCTTTCTTCTCTTTGAGAACCTCCAACTATTTCTCCAACTCCTGGAACTAGAAGGTCCATAGCTCTTACAGTTTTACCATCTTCATTCATTCTCATATAAAACGCTTTTATATCTTTTGGATAATCAGTAACAAATACTGGTGCTTTAAAGATTACTTCTGTTAAATATCTTTCATGTTCTGTTTGTAAATCACAACCCCACTCAACAGGATATTCAAATTCATGTTTACTTTCTATTAACATCTCAACTGCTTTTGTGTAAGTTATTCTAACAAATTCAGAATTTACAACATGATTTAATCTTTCTATTAAACCTTTATCTACAAAGCTGTTGAAAAATTCCATTTCTTCTGGTGCATTTTCCATAACATAATTTATTATGTATTTTATCATATCTTCTGCAAGTTCCATATCATCTTCTAAATCTGCAAAAGCTATTTCAGGCTCTATCATCCAAAACTCTGATGCATGTCTTTGAGTATTAGAATTTTCTGCTCTAAATGTTGGTCCAAAAGTATAAACATTTCTAAATGCAAGAGCCATTATTTCTGCATTTAACTGACCACTTACAGTTAAGTTAGCTTCTTTTCCAAAGAAATCATTAGAATAATCTATATCTCCTTCTTTTGTTTTAGGTATGTTAGCTAAATCCATAGTAGTTATTCTAAACATTTCACCTGCACCTTCACAGTCACTTCCTGTTATTATCGGTGAATGCGAATAAACAAAGTTTCTATCTTGGAAAAATTTATGTATAGCATAAGCCGCTAAACTTCTTACTCTAAATACCGCAGAGAATGTATTACTTCTTGGTCTTAGATGAGCTATCGTTCTTAAATACTCTAATGTATGTCTTTTCTTTTGTAAAGGATAAGAACTATCAGACATACCTTCTAGTATTATCTTTTTAGCTTGTATTTCAACTGGTTGCTTTGCCCCTTCTGTTGAAACTAATTCACCTTCAACTAAAATAGACGAGCTAATAGGAAGCTTAACTATTTCCTTAAAATTATCCATTTCATCTGATAATACTATTTGCATATTTTTAAAGAAACTTCCGTCATTTAATTCTATAAAGGCAAAATTTTTAGAATCTCTAGATGTTCTTATCCAACCTGCTACTTTTACAGTTTTTCCTATGTAAGCTTCTTTATTTTTATAAAGTTCTCTTACAGTTAAAAATTCTTTTTGCATAAAAAATCCTCCTAAAATTATATTAAAAAAGCCCTTCACTCCCTAAAAGGGACGAAAGACTATTCCGTGGTACCACCCTAATTGTCTAAAAAGACCTCTTTATAGTCTATAACGTGACTTAAACGTCTAAGCCTACTATTATTTCGGTTAGAAGCTCAAAGATGTTTTTCAGTATAAACCTCGTATTAGGCTCGCACCATCCCTAACTCGCTGAAACTACATTTTATACATACTCTTCTTTTCATAGCCTTTTATTAATATGTATGAATTTTATTATACCAACATAGGTATTTTTAGTCAATAAATCTAAATTATATTATAAAAAGTAAAAATAATGGAAAAGATATATATAAAATTCTGTAGGAGGTAAAGACTTGAAAATTATACTATTCATACTTTTTATAATGGCTTTTATAGGCCCTGTTGCTAGTGAGGAAAAAATGCCTGCACAAGTATTTAAAGAGGCATTTTTAAATTATCTCACTTCTTTCGATAGAGCTTTTAATTATTTATCTGATAACGTAGAATTTATAGCTGATCTAAAAGAAATGCCTTATAAAAATACTTACGATAAAATAATGGAAGATAGGGTTTTAGTAAAACATTTCGTATCACCTGGCGAAACATTAGATTTCATAATAAAACAATATAATTCTAATGTCGAAGATTTAAATGATTTCAGAAAATTAGTTTTACACGAAAATCCAGACATAGTGTCTTCTGATTATTCATTAAAATCTGGTGTAAACATATTAGTCCCAAGTGAAAGGTAAAGGAAGCTTTTAAAGCTTCCTTTTTAAAGTTGACTCCCGTTATCTACCCAATCTTTAGCATCTTGAACGTTTTGAAAAGAAGGTATGGAAACGTTAGCATCTTTAGTTAAAGAATTTATATCGGACCAAGCAGAATTTATTTGGTTATTAGTTGGTCTATAAGTTTTAAGTCTTTTATTGTTTTTTCCACTAAGTGGTTTTACTTTTTTATTCATACTACACCTCAAATTAAATTTATTTTATAATATCTTTTACAAAAAAAATAAATTTAATTCAAAAGTTTAACTATAAATTATTGGAAATTTCTTCTATTGTATTTTTTAAATTCAAAATTCCATATCCTTGAGATACATTAGGATAAATATAAGTTTCTTTTTTATCTGCTCCAAGCATAAGATATGTCTTTATAACATCAGAAAAAAGTGTAATTCTTGAAAATTCACTTTGCTCCACTAAATATTCTGCAATAACTGCTACTATACCACTTACTATTGAACTACTAACTCCTGTTCCGGTAGCTGTATTATATGAAGAATTAGTAAAAGTTGATATTATATCTACTCCTGGAGCTACTATATCTGGTTTTATGTTTGTACTTAAACCTTTAGATGAACCAAGCCACATACTATCAGTTTTATCATTAAATGCTCCAACAGTTATTACAGGACTTCCTTGAGAATAATTAGTAATAGTATTTAATGAATCTGGGTCTATAAATCTAGTATCTTCAGACATTAAGTTTTTATTAGGTAAATAAATATCAAATTCTCCATTTATTATTTGTTCTGGTATGAGCCTTATAGTCCATATTCCTGGTTTTACATCTTCTAAACTTATCTCTAGCCTTTGCCTTCCTGTTAGTATATAAGGATATACAAGTTGCATATTATAGTTAGTATTTTCCAAATTAAATCTGCCGCTATTTATAGGATTTTTAGGAGTATAGTTAGCAGTATAGCTTAATTCACCAGAAGGAGATATAATTTTAGCTCCTATTATATCTATGTCTCTACATTCAATAACAATATCTAATGCATCTTGATTTCCAACCTGAACTATTACATCTTTTATATCATTTTTTTCTTCAATCTTATCATAAAAATGTATTGCAGTATTACCTTGATTTCCAGCACCACCGACTATAAAAACTCCTGATCTATTAATTTCATCAAAAGTATCTATTAAAGATATATCATTAAATCCATTAGACATTGTTGCTACTGTTAAATTAATTATTATCGGTAATCTTAATTTTGATGAGATATCAAAAACATACTTAATAGCAGCTAAAAAATCAGTATTTTTATAACTTATTTTATCTTTATCATATTTACTTTTATAATTTTTCAACTTAACTACTATAATTCTAGATTGAGTGGCAATTCCTTTAAATGTTTTATTTAATTTTCCTTGACTACATACTATACCAGATGCAATAGTCCCTGTACCTACATCATCACTAGTTAATGAACTATCATTATTTAATATTGCATTATTTATATCTTCATTAGTATATTCTGCACCAAAAATCATTCCTTCTGGATGAGTTCCTTCTTTATTTTGATCCCATATACTATAAATTTTACTTTTTTTATTCTCATCTATAAAATCCGGGTGTAAATAATCTATTCCAGAATCTATAATAGCAATTAAAGTATTTTTTCCCCTTATATTTATATATGGATTTTTATCTATATAATCTATCTCAGATAAATCAGATATAGCTTCTCCTTTTTCCAAATTATTAGTAATATCCATTAAAGAACTCATCTCATCTGAAATTTTATAATAATTTATACTTTTTATTTTTTTAAATGTCTTTTCTTCAAAATCCATATCAACATAAATAACTACTAGTTCTTTATTAAGTACTATAAAATCACTTATGTTATTATCTTTTAAATCCTTACTAACATCTCCAGTATAAAATGCATAATATGATTTTTTATTATCTAAAAGCATTAAAAAGTCCCCTTATATCTAAAATTCCATATCCAAAGTTTTCATTTGGATATTTCAAATTACTATCTCTTCTAGCCCCTAATTGCATATATGTTTTTATATCCTGTGGATAATCTTTATTTTCATATGAGTTTGAGAAATTAACGTATTGTAAATATATTGCTGCTGCACCAGTAACGTGTGCAACCGCTGCTGCACTACCTGTTATTTTTGCATATTTATTATCTGGATAAGTAGATATTATATTAACCCCAGGTGCTACTATATCTGGTTTTAATTTATTATTTATATTAGGCCCTCTTGATGATTGAGACCATAAACTATTATTTAATGTATTATAAACTCCAACAGTAGTTAAATACCTACTTACACCTGGATAATTTACTGTATAAAAAGGACTTGATTCTCTAAATTTTACTTTGTCAATATTATTAGTATTTATAATATACATATTATATTTTGAAGTAGCTTTATATACTCCAATAAGTTTTATTTTCCAGATTCCTTTTTTAATATTTGTAAACACTATACTGATAAATTGTTGACCTGAATAAGTAGTTGGATAAACATAACTTATTATATATTCAGTATTTTCTAAGTCAAAAATACCTTCTATTTCATCATAATTTGATGCCATAAATAAACTACTATCTTCACCACTTGGAGATTGAACAATAATATTTACTTTATAAGGTCTATCAACCCATAGTTGAATTTCCACTTTATCTTGGTCTTCTTCTATTTCTAGTTCAATTTCTTTCTCTTCACCTAAAAATGGTGTATTTCCAGATGTGTGCAACTGTAAATTACCATCATTACCTACTCCTGCACATACAAATATGCCTTTTTCAAATAAATTTCTTTTATATAAAATACTTTCCTCAAGACCTGCTAAATTATTACTTCCAAGAGATATATTTATACAAATAGGTCTGTTTAATTGCTTTGCTTTTTTATTTACATATTCATTTGCCATAAGTAATGTTGCATTATTATAATTCCCATTTATCTTTGCTAGTTTTACCACTATTAAATCTGCATCTTTCGCTATGCCTTCATATTCCTTATTTATATTTCCAAGTCCTGCACAAATTCCACTTATTAGTGTACCACTTCCAACTTCATCAGTTGATAGTTCTTTATTTTTTTCTTTTATAGCATTATTTATATCTTCATTTGTATATTCAGTTCCTATAAAATATCCTTCTGGTGGGCTTCCTTCTTTAGTTTGGTCCCATAGATAAAGTATTTTTGATGTACCATCTGGATATATGAAATCTTCATGTAAATAATCTATTCCACTGTCACATACCGCTATTATTATACCTTTTCCAGTAAGTTCAATGTTTGGGTTATTCTTGAAAAAATTAGCACCTATTGATTCCGTCTCAACTACACCGCCAGTTGTTCCTCCACTTACTTCACTTAATAAATTCATAGTTATATTATTGTCAATTTTAATAGTACTTTTAAAAGAAAACAATTTATTTATATCTCTATAATCTTCGTTATTAACAATTAATACACTAAAATTTTCACTTAAATTTATAGCTTCGTAGACGATACCACTTTTTTGTAATTCATCATAAAAATCATTAGTATGAAATACATTTATTACTATTTTTAAATCCTTTGTATTTCTATTTCCTCTAAAAAAATCAAATTCTTCAACATCTTCTATAAATTCATCTATAATTAAATCAGATAAATTCAATTTCCCATATCCATAAAAATCATTCGGATATATTAAATTTTCATCTCTTTTTGCAACTGATAGAAGTAATGACTTTAATTTTTGAGAATATAAAAACAAATCATTCTTATTTACTATCCCCCATTGCATAAGCAAACAACAAACACCTGTTACATGAGGAGTAGCCATACTAGTTCCTGTTAAAGCACCAAAACTCCCTCCTGGTAAAAAAGATACTATATCCTCACCTGGAGCTACTATATCTGGTTTTAAGATACAAGTTTTAGTATCCCCTTCTCCTGAAAATACTGATACATTTCCTGTTCTTGAATTAAAACTACCAACAGTTATAACATTTTTAGCACTCCCTGGTACAGTTACAGTCAAAGTAGAATCGGGATCTAAAAATTTTGTATCTTTACTTATTCCTTCAGATGTTGGCAAATATATATTTATAAATCCAGATACTATTTCTATCGGATTAAATACTATTTTCCACGTACCTGATTGGATACTACTTTTTGATTTCAGCTCAATACTTATCCTTCTTTTTAAAGAGTATGGTGCTATATCATAAAAAACTCCTGTTACATCAGTAGTTGAAATCCTACTCTTTATAGTATTATTATCTTTACTTAAAATTTGAGATGTTTCGTTAGAAGGACTAACTAAATACACTTCAAATAAATCTGTAAAATTTGGCCATATATTTACATTTAAAATTGTTTCATTTTCACCTACTACAAACTCAACTTCTTGAATTTCGTCATCTTTTAAATTTATAAGCTTATGAGCACCTTTATTTGCATTATTTCCAGCTGCTACAACAATATTATTTTTCCAATATATACACATATCATCAATATATTGTTCAAATAAAGATAACCCTCTATGAGAACCTTCATTACTTCCGTAACTTATATTTATACTTACTGGCATATTAAGTTCTATAGATTTATCTAAAATAAACTTTATAGCCCTCATAAATTCTGTACTCCTTGAAAATGTATCTGTTTGTCTACTTCCGACTCTAACTACTATTAATTTAGCTTTATTAGCAATTTGAGAACATATACTAGCTACGTGAGTTCCGTGAGTAGCAGTTATTGAAACAGGTATAAAAACTTCTCCCTTAATAGCTTTATTTATATCTTCATTGGTATATAGAGTACCTTCTTTAAATCCTTGTGGAGGATTATTATTCATTGATTGATCCCAATAATAAAGTATTTTTGATTTACCAAAATCATCTTTAAAAACATCTAAAGTATAATCTATACCCGAATCTATAATTCCAATTATTGTTCCTTCCCCAGTTAAATTAGTTCTATTTTTAAAACTAGTTATACCAGTACTAGAAAAACTCTGTGTATCTTGAGTATTTAAAATAAACGGTTTTTCAATATATTCTATTTCTTTATAATTAATAAGATTTTCTAATTTATCTTCATCATTTGAAGTAACTATTGCATAAATAGGAGATAATATTTCAACACCTACACCTAATTCATTTTCTAGTCTTAAAATATCTCCATTGTATTTTACTATAACTTCAAATTCTATAATAATCACCTCGTTTTAAAAGATATTTATTTTTATATATATTTATGTTATATTTATCTTATGTTTAAATATTAATTAGCGAGGTGATTATTTGAATAATTTTAAGACTTATTTTAGAATATTTCTAACTATTATAGCATCATATATAACAATAAAATTTATAGATAATTATAAATACTTTTTCAATATAATAACGATGCTTTTATCTATGCTCACGCCTTTTATAGTAGCATTTATACTCGCATACATATTCAATCCAATAGTAAGTACTTTAGAAGAAAAATTCAAAATAAAACGTTTGTATGCTTTATTTATTACTTATGGATTTGTACTAATTCCTATACTTTCATCTACTGTATTTATATTCCCTATAATATTTGAAAATATAGTAGATTTAGTAAATCAAATACCAGATTACATAAATCAAACTCAAGAATTTTTTATAAGTATGGGTAAAGAATTAAAAGATGTAGATCCTGAAACTCTAAAGAAAATATCTAATAGTATAATGAGTACAATCCCTGATATAGGAAACTTATTGGTAGGCTCTTTAGGACATATTTTCTCTACAACTTTTTCCGTTGGTAAATTTATAGTTCAACTTCTTTTATCATTTATAATATGTTTTTATATGTTGCTTGAAAAAGAAGATTTTTATAATTTTTCAGATAAAATGGTATATAAATTATTTGGGGAAAAGTTTAGAAATTTAATATTCGAATTTTTATCTACTTTAAATTCCAACATTATAAAATACTTTTCAAGTAAAATGCTTGATTCATTTATAGTAGGTCTTTTATCTGGAGTTGGTTTATTTTTTATAAAGTCTCAATATCCTCTACTTTTTGGGGTATTAATAGGATTTATGAATATGATACCGTATTTTGGTCCAGTAATAGGTATGGCTCCAGTAGTTATAATAAACTTATTCCACAACCCAACAATAGCACTTATCTCTTTAGGATATTTATTCTTAGTTCAACAAATCGAAATGGCTGTTATAGAACCTAAAATAGTAGGTGGTCAACTTGGTATAAGTCCATTTTTAACTATACTTTCGGTTACAATAGGTGGAGGGTTTTTTGGAATACCTGGTATGATTTTATCAGTCCCTATAATGGGAGTTATAAAAATATATGTAGAAAAATTTTTGTATGAAAAAAATTAGGCATTTAGCCTAATTTTTTACGTTTACATTATATTTTTTAATAAGCTCATCTAATTTTTCATGTTGTTTTTCATATTCTAATGTATAAGCCAACTCTTCTTTTATAGTTTCAAAATCCTCATATTTTTCGTCAGTCTTTTTTATTATATGGTATCCATAATCAGTTTCTACTAAATCATCAGTTATCTCACCAACTTTTAAGTTATATGCTGCTTTTTCAAAAGGCTCTACCATTTGTCCTTTCATAAAAAATCCTAAATCCCCACCATTTTGAGCACTAGTATCATCTGAGTAAGTTTTTGCTAAATATGAAAAATCAACTCCAGATTTGGCTTGTTCTAGTATATTTTGAGCTTTATTTTTGACCTCTTTTAGCTTTTCTTCACTCAATTTTTCTCCATTTTCATCAGTAGTTTCAAAAAGTATATGTGATGCCTTAACTGTTAGAAAATCTTCTTTGTGTTCTTCATAATATTTTTTTACATCTTCTTCGGATACTTCTGATGCTTTAGCTATATATTCACTGGCTATAAGCTCTTTTTTTATAGATTTCTTTATATCTTTTTCAGGTATTTTAAGTTTATTTATTATATCATCTTCAGTTATAGAAAATGTTTGATTTATACTAAGCATTATATTTTCGTACTCTTTATCTATTTCATCTTCGGTTACTTTTATGCCTTCTTTCTCACCTTCTAGATATAAAACCTCTGTTGTAGTTAAATAATCAATCATACTATTTTCAAATGCATCTATTTCTTCTTCTGACATTTTTTCTTTACCTTTTATGTAAAAAAGCGCGTCCATTCTTTGCCTTAAATATTTTTCTTTTATCTGCTTGTCACCAACTGTTGCTATTATTTTATTGTCATTATATACCTTATAATTTACAGGTAACTGTCTACCCACATGTTTTCCATATGAAAATCCAATTCCTAAAAAAAAACTTCCAACTAAAGTAGTAACAATCGTATTTTTTATTATTTTTTTTGTATTTTTTGGACTTTTAGTTGTCTTTTCATTATCTAACAATTCTTTTTCTTCCATTTTACCTCCAAATTTAATTGATATTTAAATTATCAAATTCTATCATTTCAAGGACTTTATTTTCACTTTCTTCGTAAGAAATTTTAACTTTATCTCCTGTTATTGTAAGTGGTAATTCATCTGATACTTTAGATGTTGATATAAATATTTTTTCGTTAGTGTCTAAAGTTAAATAATAGAAAGTATTTCCGTCTTTAACATCTGAACTAATTCTAGCAATAGTCCCTTCTATCTCTTTACTATTTTTATATTCTTCAATTTTTATATCATTTCCTTTAGAATAAAGTGCTTCTTTATAATTTCTAAAAGCTTCTTCTTTTGTTTCTCCAAGACCTAATATGCTATAATCTTCAACAGATATAAATGCAACCATTTTTACAAGTCCTGCTTTATCTTTTAAAGATGATACATAAGTTGGTTTTCCTAATATATTATACATCACAGGGAATGTAGCTTTATAATCTTTTTCTTGAACTTTTCCTTCTGCAGAAGTCATAGCAGATAATTCTGTAGCTCCCGGTTGTTTGTATAATTTAGCTTCTTTAGTTCTAGTATCAACTAGCATAAATCCAATAGTCGATTCATCTGAACCAGAAGAAGTTATTCCTGTATACCAATAAGATTTGCCGTCTTTTCCATATACTAAAGAAGTCCCTTCTGTTGCTACTAAAACTCCTTCTTCAGATATTATAGAATTTAAAAACCCTTTTACATAAATTCCCCAATTATTTATCTGATTTATAACAAAGTCCATAGGTTGTATTCTATCTATCCATTTTGGTGCATCTTTTATAGAATACCTTTTAACTTCTCCTGTTTGTGCATCTACTACGGCTACCCCAATAGCATTAGATCCACTATAACCTATAGTATTTTCGTATAACGTACTTACCCAATAAGGCTTTCCTCTATCATCTATTTCAAGAGTAAAATCAGTTATACCAACATCAAATATGCCATTTATATACATATGTCTTTTTAAATCTTGTAAGAAATATGCCTCTGGTTGATAAACTATTTTAACAGGTTTATTATCTATTTCATTTACTAATCTTACATCTTGTGGATTACTTGCAGAAACCATAATATATCCATTCGTTCCATCTAAAGAAGTTATCCATTTTATAAAATCTCTATGTACTAAAGGTGCTACCCAATAAAGTTCTCCTTTTACACTTTGTATATGAAATTTACCTATTTTAGATACACTACCAAGAGCCGGAATTTCTCCAAGTTTTTTATCTCCTAGTCTTTGTGCCATTTCCTCATCTACTAATCTTATTTCTTCAACACTTACAGGGCTAACATCTTTACTAAAATTACTTTCTTTTACTTCTCCTATAAGATTTCTATATTCTTTCGCATGAAAAATAGGTGTTGAAACTATAAATGGCACAACTATACTATAAACTACTAATATTCCAACTAAAGAAAAACTCCTTTTAGTTAATTTTGATGTTTGTCCCATATTAAATATAGCATCCAAAAAACCACTTATTCCGAAAAACATCATTAAAATATAAATACTAGATAAAAAGTCTAAACTTAATACCGGCAATTTTATAAAACAATATATAGCTAATATTAATAGTGTTATGCTATATATTTTTATATAATTTTTCATAAAAATCCCTCCTTTTTTATATAGATTATATACATATTTGCAAAAAAAATAAATACTCCCAACGAAGTATTTATATACTAACCATATCATTTACAACAGAACTTTTATTTACTTTATATTTTGATAAAAGTCCTTCATATTCTAATTTTAGTGACTCAACTTCAAAAAAGTTATTAGGTATAACTTCATAAGCAGGTATATCAAATATATTTATTTCACTTTTTAAAAGCATATCTGCAACAAAATGTGAACATACATATCTATAATCTCTCTTTTTTGCTCTATTTAAAGGCACTCTAATAAGTGCTTCAACATCATAAGAATACATTTTTCTTTCATCACTTACTTTATCTATATTTTCTTTTAATTTCATATATTGAAAATCATTAACTTCAAGAGAATATACTCTACACATAGTATTAGGTCTTAATTCATAAAGACCTTCATTTATATTTTCTTCCACAAAACCTGCAAATATAGGTATTTTTGGATTTAATCTACCAAATGAATACATAGGTCTTAAGTCTTCATTCATAGATATTGATACGTGTGCATATGGGGTCTTAGTTATATTTTTTATTAAATAAGATAAAACAGTTCCTGTATAAGTCATAACTATATATATTTTTTTCATTATTTTCCCCCCTACCATTTTATACAGGAATATATTTTAGCATACTAAATATTTTTTTACAATATTTTATGTATAAATAAATAATAAACCTTTATTTTTTATTTATATTAGTTTAAAATTAATATTATGTATCATAATACTTATAAATTTAATTTAAGGAGGTATGGTTTAAATGTCGGAAAATAATTCGTCTAATTTTATAAAAAATATAATTATAAACGATTTAGAAAATAAAAAACACGAAACTATAATAACTCGTTTTCCACCAGAACCAAATGGTTATTTACATATAGGACATGCAAAAAGTATTTGCTTAAATTTTGGACTTGCAAAAGAATTTAACGGAAAAGTGAATTTAAGATTTGATGATACTAACCCTCTAAAAGAGGATATAGAATATGTAAATTCTATAAAAGAAGATGTTGAGTGGTTAGGTTTTAAATGGGATAACTTATTTTTTGCATCTGATTATTTCGATATAATGTATGAAAAAGCAGTTCTTCTAATAAAAAAAGGTCTTGCTTATGTTTGTGAATTAACTCAAGAACAAATGAAAGAATATAGAGGTTCTTTAACAGAGCCAGGTAAAGAAAGTCCTTATAGAAATAGAAGTATAGAAGAAAACTTAGACTTGTTCGAAAAAATGAAAAATGGTCAATTTAAAGACGGAGAAAAAGTATTAAGAGCTAAAATCGATATGTCTTCTCCTAATATAAACTTAAGAGACCCTATAATATATAGAATTTCTCATTCTGTTCACCATAATACTAAAGATAAATGGTGTATATATCCTATGTACTCTTTCGCTCATCCTCTAGAAGATGCAATAGAAGGTATAACTCATTCTATATGTACTTTAGAATTTGAAGACCAAAGACCTCTTTATGACTGGGTTGTTAGAGAATGTGAAATGGAAAGTATTCCAAGACAAATAGAATTTGCAAGGCTTAATATTACTAATACTGTTATGAGTAAAAGAAAATTAAAACAACTTGTAGATGAAGGTATAACTGATGGTTGGGATGATCCTAGAATGCCTACTATATCTGGATTTAGACGTAGAGGATATACACCTGAGGCTATAAGAAAGTTTTGTAGTGAAATAGGAGTTGCAAAATCAGATTCAATAGTTGATAGTCAAATGCTTGAATTTTTTGTAAGAGAAGATTTACAGCAAAAAGCACCTCTTGCAATGGCAGTTTTAGACCCAATAAAACTAGTTATAACTAACTATGATGAAAATAAAACTGAAATGTTAGAAATAGAAAATAATGCAAAAGATGAAACTAAAGGAAAAAGACTTGTTTCATTTAGCAGAGAACTTTATATCGAAAGAGAAGATTTTATGGAAAACCCTATAAATAAATATTTCAGGTTATTCCCTGGAAATGAAGTTCGTCTAAAAGGTGCTTATTTCGTAAAATGTACTGATGTTGTAAAAGATGAAAATAATAATATAGTAGAAATTCATTGTACTTATGACCCAGAAACAAAAAGTGGTTCTGGATTTACTGGACGTAAAGTAAAATCTACTATACATTGGGTAGATGCAAAAAACTGTATCCCTTGTGAATTTAGATTATATGAACCATTAATACTTGATAGTGAAGATAATGAAAATAAAAACTTCTTAGAACAGATTAATGAAAATTCAGTTAGTGTCCTTAAAGGATATATAGAGAAAACTCAAATGGAAAATGCTAAACCATCTGATAAATTCCAATTTGTTAGAAACGGATTTTTCTGCATAGATACTAAAGACTCTTCTGATGATAATTTGGTATTTAATAGAATAGTTCCACTTAAAAGTTCTTTTAAATTATAAAAAGCTGACTCTTGTCAGCTTTTTATAATACCCCAAGTATTTTCATACCACCTTCTATACATCTTATATTAAGAGGAAAATCTGGTCCTTTTTCTCCATCTATATCACTTATTAAATCTTCTTTACAATCAACTGTTAATTTTTTAGTTCTAAAATAAAGTATGTCATTTTCGTCTAGATTTTCTAAATGTTCACTTTTTAACACTTTTATTAAAATAGGTATTGATTTTGGTATAGGCATAGCTTTAAAAATAATAACATCTAAATATCCATCATCAAGAAGTGCTTTGTAAGCTAAATTTATATTTCCAGCAGTTTTTCCATTAAAAATAAGCATCAGATACATATCCCCTTCGTAAACCATTTCATCTGAAGTTACTTTTATATTATACTTTTTTAAATTCAATGCCTGTTCTATTCCAGTTATGTAGTATGAAACTTTCCCCATATAATTTTTAAATTCAGAATTTATCTTTTGAGATACATCTGTAAACATACCTGCACTAGCAACATTTATGAAATATTTTTCATTAATTTTACCTATGTCAATTTTTTTGGGTGTAGATTTTATTATATTTTCAATAGCTTCATTAATATCCTGTGATAAATTTAATGCCTTCGCAAAATCATTAGCAGTCCCAAAAGGTAGTATACCAACAGGTATATCTTTATTGTTTTTTTTCATAGAATTAAGTAAAATATCTATAGTTCCATCTCCGCCAGATACTAAAATATGATGATAATTCTTATCTATATTATATATAGCATCATCTATACAACTATTTTTATCTAATCTGTATAACTCAAGAGTAAATTTATTTTTTTGGTAAATAGAAATTATTAAATCCAATTTATTTATTATACTTTTATCCCCCGAATTAGGATTATATATAAATTTTACCTTCTTCATAAAACCTCCCAAAACACTACTTATTATCTTTTTACTTAGATATCTTTTTAGCTTCCTCTTTTAAGTTTTCTATTTTCTTATCTAAATCCTTTATCATATCTTTTTTTATTTCTACAAATTTTTCTTTAAATTCATCATTTAAATTTTCATTCGTTTCTAAATTTTTCTTTAGTGATTCTAAAGTTTTTATTTCTTCATCTATACTTTGATACAATTTTTCTGGATTTTCATATAATTTTTCTCTTTTTGATTGAAAATAAGATGTAATTAAAAAATAAATTCCTACAACTAATAAATTGCATATAACTTCAAATATTTCAATACTCACTTTATTAGTAATGTTGCAAACTAATAAAAATGTAATTATATTAAAAAATAATAAGTTTCTAAAAATTTTTCTATTTTTATTTTCATCATTACTTTTTAAGTATTTATAAGGTAAAATTACAGTTAATATAGGTATTAACATAACTACACTAAAATCTAAAATAAAATAAAATATACTAAGAGTTATTAAAAAACTAGTTGATTTAGATATTATGTCTATTTTTTTCATTTTATTCACCCTTTTTTGGTGGCTTTTTACCTATATATTGATATAAATAAGTTTTAAGCATACCATTATACAACTTTCTTTTTTTATCTGATTGTCTACCAAACTCTACCTCAAAATCATCATATGATGTAATTATATAATATGACCAATTTTTTAGATTTCTAAATTTATATCCTAATTCTTTATATAAACTTTGAACAGTTTCTTTATCTTCTAATCTCTCTCCATATGGTGGATTAGTAACTATAAATCCGTACTCTACATCACTTGAAAAAGTAGTAGCATCTTTTACATTAAATTCTATGTACTCATCAACTCCTGCTATTTGCGCATTTTCACGAGCAATTTTAATAACTTCTTCATCTATATCATATCCGTATATCTTAAACTTAACATCATTATCGATTTTATCGAATGCATCTTTTCTAACATCCCACCATATCTTTTTATCTAAAGTTCTCCATTTTTCTGAAATAAATTCACGATTAAGACCCGGAGCCATATTTATCCCCTTCATAGCAGCTTCTATAAGTAAAGTTCCTGAACCACACATAGGGTCAACTAACATTCTTCCTGGTTTCCAAGGTACTAAACTCATTATTCCAGATGCTAAAGTTTCCCTTATAGGCGCTTTACTCGCTTTTTCTCTATATCCTCTTTTATGAAGTGCGTCTCCTGTTGTATCTATAGTTAAAGTTACTTTATCTTTATGTATAAAAACATAAATAGGGTATTTTTCTTTATCTTCTTTTAACATACCACTTTCTAAGTAACTAGCTTTTAGACTCTCTACTATTGCTTTTTTTACTATTGATTGAATATCTGGTGTACTATATAATTTAGATTTTATAGATGATGCTTTTGTTATTGGAAACTGCGCTCCATATGGTATATATTTTGCCCACGGTAATCTTTTTGTATATTCAAATAAATCATCAAAAGTTGTAGCCTCAAATTCTGCAACTTTAAGATGAACTCTTTCTGCACATCTTAGCCACATATTAGCTTTTTGTATTCCATCTTCTCCTGTTTTATAAGTGATTCTTCCATCTTCAGTTTTTATTATATCAAAACCTAATTCTTTTATTTCTCTTGCTAACATTTTTTCCATTCCGAAAAAACATGGAGAAATTAATGTATATTTTTTCATATTTCCTCCTAAATAAATATTTGTTAATATATAAATAATTATAGTGAACATAACTAAATAAATCAAATTAAAAAACACCTAATCGGTGTCTTTCTAACAATATATATCAGAAAATTCAAGTTTCATATTATCAATTCTAGAATCATGTTTAAGTTCAACTTGCAAACAATCATTTTCTAAAATTTTATCTTCTAAACTAATAATAAATTCAGTTCCTATTCCTATTTTACTTTTAACTTTTATAATTCCATTATTCATTTCTACTAATGATCTGACTAAAGAAAGCCCTATTCCACTTCCATTTTTTTTATCATTATTTTTTACTTGTTCAAATCTATCAAAAACCTTTTCCAGATTATTAGGCTCTATACCTATACCATTATCTTTTATTATTATATCAATTGTATCATTACACTTTATATATACTTCTATAAGTCCATTTTCCTTGCTAAATTTAATAGCATTAGATATTAAATTTAAAATTATTCTTTCTATACTATCTATATCTACTGCTATTATTTTTTCCTCTTTATCTGTATCAAATACTATGTTCATTCCCATATTTTTTATAAAATCAGAAGTAGACATACAAATATCTTCAACTAAACTAATTATATCGCAGTTTCTAGGTGTATAGTTAAATTTACCTGAATCTATTCTATTAGAATCTATTAAATTATTAACTAACTTCAAAATTCTATAACTATTTTGTCTTAATCTTTTTAAATTTTTTTCTAAAAACTCTCTATTTTCCCATTTAAGTTCTTTCATAAAATCGATTTTTAAATCTATGAGTTGTAAAGAACTCAATATAAGATTTATAGGAGTTCTAAGTTCATGAGATATAGTAGCAAAAAAATCCATCTTAAGATTTTCTTTTTTTTGTATCTCTTTAAATTCATCTACCTTAAGTCTTTTATCATCTATTACTAAAAAAACATCCCCATCCATAAACTTCCTCTTAATTCCCCTAAATTTTTACTAATTTTTATTATAACTTATACCCTTATAAACTACAAAAAAATCAATAATATAAAATTTCTATTTTTTCAGATAATATCCTTCATATTCTTTTTATTTTATCCATATAAACTAAGATTTAAAAAATCTTAGTTTATATGGAATCAACTTCATTTGAACTCATATCATTTTGTCCAATATCTTCTGAATTTACCTGAGTTGAATCAACCTGACTTTCTAAATTAGTTTCTTCTATTTTTTCTTGAGGATATACTTTTATTACTCTTGTTTTTGGTTTATCTTGACAATATTCAATTATTGTTGATTTGTAACATTTTCTACATACAAAGACATATCTAAATCCTTTATAACCTTTTCTTGCTCCATACAACTTGAAGTTACTACGGCTTATCATACATATATCTTTACTTCCACATGCGCATTTTAACTCCATAGTCCAATGCTACAAAAGTATGCTAATTTTTTGTAGCCACTCCTTTCCAAAGAATTTATATTAACAATATTAAAATACATAAAAATTTTTTATTATTCAATTATATCATTTTTTACAAGTTGTATCAAATTTTTTTAACATATATTTATAGTTCATAATATTTTTTAAATTTGTAATTAGTGTATATAAACGTATTGAAAAAATATATCTAAAATGATAAATTTAATATATTAATTAGAATATAAAGGATGTATTTTGATGATTAGATATTATAAAACTATAGATAATAAACTTGAAAAAATAAATACATTTGAAAACGGATGTTGGATAAACCTATCAGACCCATCACAAGAGGAAATTCTTTTAATATCTACTTCACTTAATATAGATGTAGAAAGTCTAAATTCTGCATTAGATGAAGAAGAACGTTCAAGAATAGACGTTGAAGACAATTATGTATTAATCCTTATAGATATTCCTTTAGATGAAAGTGATGAAAAATCACTTCATTATACTACTATACCTCTAGGAATAATCTTACTTAATAATGCAATAATAACTATTTGTACCGTCCAATCTAAAATACTAAATGATTTTATAGTAGGACATGTCAAAAACTTCTATACTTTTATGAAAACTAGGTTCGTTCTTCAAATACTACATAAAAATGCGAGCTATTATTTATATTATCTAAGAAAAATAAATAAAATGACTAATGCGATAGAAAAAGAAATTTATTCTTCTATGAAAAATAAGCAATTAATACAACTCCTAGAACTTGAAAAATCTCTAGTATATTTTTCAACCTCACTAAAAGCAAATGAACTCGTTCTAAAAAAAATGCTCAGAACTACTAGTATAAAAAAGTATGAATCTGATGAAGATTTACTAGAAGATGTAATAATAGAAAATAAACAGGCAGTAGAAATGGCTACTATATACGGAGATATTTTAAGTAGAATAATGGATGCTTTTAGTGCAATAATAAGTAATAATCAAAATAATGTTATGCAGTTTTTAACTTCCGTTACATTAATAACTACTATACCAACTATAATCTCAGGTATTTTTGGTATGAATGTAGGTGGTATTCCGTTTGCTAATAATACAAATGGTTTTTGGATTGTAATACTTATTACCACTTTAATTTCTCTAATAATAACTATATTCATGTCTAGAAATAAATTATTATAAAAAGCTATGAAAAATTTTCATAGCTTTACTCACAAAAAATCATTTCAGTTAACTTATTTTCCATCATATCTTCAATATTTTCTGTTATATCAAGAATATATTGTGGTGTATAAACATCATCTGAATTATTTTGTATAAGTTTAAATTCAGGTATCAATAAATCAAAAGTAACCATATCTAAATTAGGTAATTTTTCAAATATTAAATCACTATCTTTATAATTACCCAAAGATTTATAAATCATCTGACTTTTTTTGAAGTAAATATACGCTAACATATATTCACAATCTTTACTTTCATATTTCATACCTTCATCAAAATATTTCTTTGATTCTTCATAATCATTTTTTTCTAAAGAAAGTATACCTAAGTTGTATAAAGCTTCTAGAGAGTTATTATTCTTTGCCATTTCATACCAATATTTTGCATCGTTTTCATTATTCATATATCTATGATATATTATACCTATCATGCATTGACAGTATGAGTTTCCTTCATTAGCCCCTAACTCAAACATCTTTTTAGCTTCTTCATAATTCTGCTTTTCAAAATAAATTTGCCCTAGGTAAATTTGTGCATTTATATTATTTTTTTCTGAGGCTTCTTTGAAATATTTAATAGATGCTTCAACATTTGAAAATTTATCATAGTATATTTGACCTATCTTGTAATTTGAATTTGAATCTCCTTTCGTAGCAGATTTTTTATACCAATTAATTGCTTCATCATACATATTTTCTTTTTCATATAGATTTCCTAATTTTATTTGTATAGACGTATTTTCACTATTTTTTATATATACAGAAATAGCTTCTTGTATTTTATTTAATTTATAATATAAATCTCCTAAATTTTCAAAAGCCATTTTTATACCTTCGTTTATAGCTTCTTTATAATAAAAAATAGCTTCCTCATATCTTTTTTGCTCAAAGTAAATACTCGCTAAATTATTTTTTGCAAATACAAAGTTATCTTCTATACACATTTTATAGTATTTTTTAGCACTTTCTATATCATCTTCCTTATTAAAAAGATTTGCTAGTCTAAATTTAGCAAAAATATGACCATTTTCAGATGCTCTTTCATAAAACTTTATAGCATTATTATATTGGTTTAATTTTTCATACACACAACCTAATCTGTATTGAGATTTTATATGATTTTTATCTGCACTTTTTGTGTAGTATTTAATAGCACTTTCATAATCATTTTTTTGTTCCATTATAATACCTAAGTTAAAGCAAGCCTTTTTGTATCCTATTTTATACAATTGTTTATAAAGTTCTATTGATTTTTCTAAATCTCCATCATTATAACTTTCAACTGCTAGATTATATTTTGAATTTATATCTTTATTCGATGAACCTTGCTCATAAAACATAATGGCATTTTCTTTATTTTTCATAATATCATTGAATATAGCTAAATTAAAAAACGATTCTTCTAAATTTTCTTCGTTTGCTATTTTAAGCCATTTTTCCGCCCTAAAATAGTCTCCTCTTTTAAAATGACAAACACCTAGATTGTTTTGAGATTTTATATGACCTTGTTTCGATGCTTTTTCGAACCAATACATAGCATTTTCATAGTTTAAAATTTTTATATTCATATTACCTGCTTCGAATGCAGACTCTATATTTCCATTTCTAAACGATTTTTCATACCATTTCTCTGCTAATTCATATTCTTCACTTTCATTATATATATTAGCTAGAGCATATTGTGATTTTTCGTATTCTTGATTTGCAGATACCTCGTATTGCTCTATTGCACTTTCAATTTTACCTAGTCTTTCTAAAAATACACCTTTAGTATGAAAAACTAAAGGATCATTAGATATTTCTTTTATTCTGTTTAATGAAAATTTATTACTCATAAAAATCACCCTTATATATTCTTTAAATCTATATAAATATCTAATTGAGGAATGTATAACATATCATCTTTTATATGAGTAATTCCAAATTCTTTTATCGTTGAATTTTTCGTTATATTATATTTAACAGTTTCATTATCTATAAAAGCATTGAATATACTTCCCTCATACTGCTTGAATTTAAAATTAAATTTTTCTTTACTAAGTAATATGCTTAATTCTTTCATGATACACCTCTTAAAATTATCTAATTTTATTATATCACAAAATATGTAAAAAACACCCTAAAAGAGTGTTTTTTACATGTAATCTTTAGTTTCAGTAGGTAGTCCTTTTTCTTTTAATCTTATTTCTGCAATATCTTTTATAACAGAATATAACACCGCAAATAAAGGTACACCTATTATCATTCCAACAAGACCTAATAACTTTCCTGCAACTAATATAGAGAAAAGTATCCAGAAAGCAGATATTCCTATAGAATCCCCTAGTATCTTAGGTCCTATTACATTTCCATCTAATTGTTGTATTATAAGTATTATAACTAAAAACCATAATGCCTTCACAGGTGATGCAAACATTATTATTATAAACGCTGGAACTGCACCTATAAATGGACCAAAGAATGGTATTATATTAGTTATACCAACTATAACAGATACTAAAAGCGTATATGGCATCTTAACTATTGTTAAAATAACAAAAGTTAAAACCCCTATTATAGCAGAGTCTATTATCTTACCACTTAAAAACTTTCCAAATGTATCATTAGTTCTACGCCCTAAATTTATCACTATTTCTGCATTTTTTTTAGATAAAATAGCATAAAATATCTTCTTTCCTAACCCTATAAACTTTTCTTTTTCTATTAACATATAAACAGAGATTATTATACCAAGTATAATATTCCATATACTAGATGCTATAGTTTTAACTAATGCACCTATTAAAGGTAATAAGTTGCTTATTATACTAGCAGTCAGATTTATAAATTCTTTCCATTTTTCTAATACTAAATCTACATATTGCTCATCTATGTCTATATTCTTTGATACTTCTTCTATCATTATAGTAGCATTATTTATATATGAAGGAACATCATTTACAAGCCCAGATATACTATCTACTAATTGTGGTAAAACAAACAACACAAATAAATAAAGTATAAATGTTGCAATTACATATGTTGAAATTATGGATACAGCCCTCTTACTTTTTTCTTTTTTAATATTTTTACTTAAAACTTTTTCTTCTATAAAAACTAGTATAAAGTTTAGTATATATGCTATTATAAATCCTATAACAAATGGTTGTAGAGTTGAAGTTAGTATATTTAGTCCATTCTTAACATCGTTTATATTGGTTAAAATATTATAAAATACTAAACTACAACAAATAACTATAAACGAATATACAGCAATTGTATTATACTTCTTATTAAAATCTAATTTCATTTAAAAATTTCCTTCCCAAATAAATTTTCTCCACTATTTATGAACATATTAAGAATTATATAAGCTTTTATATCTAAAGCTACATTAGACTGTAATATTTTTTTAGCTTCTTCTTTGTCTAAAAGAACAGTTTCTATATCTTCCTCTTCTTCTAAATAATCTTTACTTGTATTTCCTTGGCATAAACAATAAACCAAAGAAACTGATTCATCACTCATACCAGGCGATAAATAAAGTTTTTCTTTTGATTTAATTATTTCTAAAACATCTAGTCCAGTTTCTTCTTTTAGTTCCATTTTTACTGCATTTTCAATGTCTTCGTTGTTATCTATAAGACCTGCTGGAAGTTCGTATACATAATTATTTATAGGTACTCTAAACTGTTTTATCATCACAAGTTTCTTTTCTTTTATATGGTATGGTACTAATACTACTGCATCAACTTTATCATTTTTATTATTCAAATAAATATCATTTAAATCATTTATACTTTTTCTAGATGCTACCGTCCAGTTAGAGTCTTTGCCATTTTTATTTTTGTACTTTAAATCATAAAGGCTTAAATATTTAGTATTAGCTAAAATCTCTATTCCTTGTATTTTATTCATAAAATCACCCATTCTTAAGATAAAGTTTTAAAAGTATATCCATTATCTTTAAAATACTCTATTATACGTGGAAGTGCTTTTGCAGTTTCTTCTTTACCATAAGTATCATGCATAAGAAGTACAACCATTTCTTTACCTTCTGAAGTTTTTATTGCTCTTTGTACTAATTCATCTGCAGTTTTTTTGCCACCTTCTGCATCTCCAGATAATGCATTCCAGTTTATATCAGCTGAATTCGATTCATCTAACTTTTCATAAAGAGGATCCATATCCTTCCAACTCATTGAACCTCCTGGACATCTTATAACTCTTGTTGAGAAATAGGGTCCAAGTATTTCTTTTAATAATTCTTCATTTTTCTTAAAATCATTGATAAAATTCTCTAGATTTAAAGAACGTCCTGGATATAAATACTTATAATCATGACTATATGAATGGTTAGCTATGGCATTACCGTATTCAAATGATTGTTTTATTAAATCTTTTGCTTTTTGTCCTCCATTTTCTATATTTTGTCCAGCCACGAAAAATGTAGCCCTTACATCATATTGTTTTAATATGTCTAATATTTGAGGAGTTACAGTAGTAGACGAACCATCATCAAAAGTTAAAAATACTACTTTTTCACCATTATTAGAATAGTCATAATTTTTTAATTTTTGCTCTACGATTTTTGCATCATAAGTATATTTTTTTGCTTCGTGGTTTACACCAACCATTCTTTTTTTAGCTTCTTCTTCCTCTTTTTTTCTTCTTTCTTCTTCTAAACGTTTAGCTTCGGCTAACTTTTGCATCTCTATTTTTTCTTGTTTTTTTTCATCTATATACGAAATAGTCGCTTCAACACCACCTAAGCCAGCTAAAAAAATAGCAACTCCCAATGATACTGTTATAACTTTCTTTTTAAATAAGTCTTTTTTGCCGACTTTTTTTGAAAATCTCACATTTTTTTTCTTTTTAAATGGAATAATTTTTTTATTATTTTTTCTAGTCTTGTTTTTTGTCATAAAATCTCACCATCTTTTATATTTTGTTATTTATAGTATAACCCTTCATTTAATATTATACTTTTATAATA
The DNA here is from genome assembly GCA_017889265.1 of Romboutsia sp. Taxonomy (GTDB): domain Bacteria; phylum Bacillota; class Clostridia; order Peptostreptococcales; family Peptostreptococcaceae; genus JAGHEK01. Next base: position 25,988 of record JAGHEK010000033.1, read on the forward strand.
TAGTAATTTGTTTAATATGTAAATATAAATATCTTTACAAAAAAGTATCAATTAATATGTAAAAAAATAAATAACTTTGAGATTTAGTGGCATACTATTTTTAAATCGTTATTAACAAGAAAGGAGTTTTTATGAAAAAGTATCTGTCTTCTTTGTTTATATTCACTTTAGTATTAACTTCAGGATGTAGTATCAATACAAAAATTAACAATAACATTTCTATAAAGCAAGCATCCGAAAATATAGATAAACTTATAGACTTAAATTATAAACAAATACAAAATAATTTAGGATATCCTAGTTCATCTATTTATTATGTTAGTAATGAAAAAATTAAAAATAAAGATATGAATTCTATAAATATAGAAGATATCAAAAGTAGTGTATCTGCTGTCTCTTCTTATTATAATAAAGATAACGATACATATTTACATCTTTATTTTGAAAACGGAGTAGTAAAAGATGCTATAACCGGTAATTACAGCTTAGCTTATTCTACGGATTTAACCCCAAATATAAATCCAGATTATAAGTTAGAATTTTTTAATGGACAAGGTGTTATAAACTCTAGTAATTTTTCATTAATAGATTCAAAAAATAAATTTGCAGGAAAAAATATTTCAGAATTTAACAGCTACTACAAAATAACTAACCCTAATTTTATAGCTTCAACCGTTGATAATAAAAATAAAATTTATTTTTATTCTCTAGTTGATCAAGGTAATAAAAAAGATGTAGTATATCCTAACTACAATAAAAATTCAAACTCTAAGCTAAGTAATATAAATCCTACTAATAACAATATAGGGGAATATAATAAAATTTCTAATAATAACATATCAGATTATTCTAAGACATCTTTAGCTATTTATACTAAGGATAATCAAATAGAATTTATTCAAATTATAGATAGAGATTTTATGTATGAGTTAATAAATAAATCATTTAAAATTCCACTTAATATTAAGTAAAGAGGTGAAAATAATTGAAAAAATACCTATATATTATATTAATATTTATTTTTACAATATTCGCTAGTACTAATATATATCTTATAAAAAAATCATCAACTAATATATCAAAAAATAATCCTTATACTACTGAATATAGTTGGTATTTTAATCCTAGAAATGATAATAAACAACCAGAACCTATAAAAGAGGCAGAGTTTTTTAAAAAATATGATTCATATTATGTAGGAAATGAAAACGAGAAAGTAATATATCTTACTTTTGATGCTGGATATGAAAATAATACTACCGAAAAAATACTTGATACATTAAAAAAACATAATGTACCTGCACACTTTTTCGTAGTTAAAAGCTATATAGAAAACAATCCTGATTTAGTAAAAAGAATGGTTGATGAAGGACATTTAGTTTGTAACCATTCAAAAAGTCATATATCAATGGCAAGTATAACTGATATGGAAAAATTTAAAGAAGAAATACTTAGCGTAGAAAACACTTTCAAAGAAATTACAGGTAAAGAAATGCCAAAATACTTTAGACCACCAATGGGTAAATTCAGTGAGCAATCACTAAAATTTACTCAAGATCTAGGATATAAATCTATATTTTGGAGTTTTGCATACGTTGATTGGCTTAATGATGATCAACCTACACATGAATATGCAAAAGAAAAAATATTTTCTCGTACACATCCAGGAGCAATAGTTTTACTGCATCCCAACTCTACCACTAATGCAGATATTTTAGATGATGTAATAACTCATTGGAAAAAAGAAGGCTATGAAATAAAAACCTTAGATTACTTAACTAATAATTCAAACTCAAAAAACTAAAAAATGCCATTGGCATTTTTTAGTTTTCAATAATAATTTCTCTTCCTTTAAAATTAGCAACCCATATGGGTTTGTATATACTTTTTAGTTCTACTAATTTTATACTTTGAACATAGTCTTTTTTCATATAATGATTGCTAGCACTAAAAATTTTATAGAGTTCATCTTTTACTAATATCGCTAATTTTTCTTCGTCCATAGTACTACTTTTTATATACTTTTTTGATACATAAATTTTATCTGTATACAATCTTTCGCTTATTGATTCACTCTTTCCTGTATAAGTATTTACTAATATATTTATATTTTCTTTTCTTAATTTATATCTAAAATGTTTATCACTCTTTTTTCTTATGCTTATTTCATACTTTAATATTTTATACTCAACGTACTTATTATATATATCTTCAATTCGTGTGTTAAATTGAGATACCTTACTAATAAGAGGTAGTTTATTTGATACATACTCTAATACCTCATCTTTATTTTTTTTCACCCCTATAACGTCTATTTGCATAAATCACCTTTTCATAATTTTATTTTTATTGTATTTATATTCTAAAACTACATAATATAATAACTACTTAGTTTGATTAAGGAGGATTTTTTTATGATTATTTTTATTATAGTTTTATTCATAAGTCTATATATTAATTCTACTTGTGTTGAAGGTGCAAACTTAATACAAAATGATAAAAATCCACCTATTATAGAAAATTCAATACCTAAAAAGTATGAACAATATATAGTTTCTACTCCAAATATAAAAATAAATTATAAAGATGAAAGTCAAGTAGATAAAAACTCTATAAAATTATTTATAAACTATAAAGATGTAACAAAAGAATGTGAAATAACTGATGATTATATTACCTATACCCCAAACGAAAAATTTACAAGAGGAAATCAAATAGTAAAAATTATTCTATCTGATATAAATAAAAATCAAGCTACATATGAATGGTATTTTACAGTTGGAATTCCTATTTTTAATCACTATTACGGTCTCCTGCACTCTCATACGAAAGAAAGCGATGGCCATGGAACTTATGAAGATGCTTACCATTTTGCAAGAGATAAGGCTAATTTAGACTTTTTTGCTATAACCGATCATTCAAACTATTTCGATAATAATTTGAATGCATCTTTAGATAATGCTTCCAATAGTAAAAAATGGACGAGTCTTTTAGAGTGTAAAAACTGGTTTAGCTCAAACGAAAAATTTATACCTATTGCAGGATTTGAAATGACTTATCCTCATAATGTTGATAATCCTATTGGTCATATAAATATTTTTAATTCAAAAGGATTCGTATCATCTAATAATCCTCATCTGACTTTGGAAAAATTTTATGAACTTATTTATGAGCATGATTATGTGGTTGGTCAATTTAATCATCCTTGCGAAAAATTTGGTGACTTTTATAATTTAAAATATTCTCCTTTAGCAGACGAAGTTATCTCTTTAATAGAAGTTTATAATGGATATTTCAAAGATATTAAAAAAAATATAAATTCTTTAGATATGTATCAAAAAGCATTGGATTTAGGTTGGCACTTAGCACCAACAGCAAATCAAGACAACCATTTAATTGATTTTGGAGTTGCTAATGAGTTTAGAACTGTTATACTTTCTACCAGTTTAACTGAAAATTCTATTTATGATGCCCTAAAGAAAATGAGAGTTTATGCTACAAATGATAAAAATATAAAAATAGATTATTTTATAAATAATTTACCTATGGGATCTACTATAAAGAACACTTCAAAACTTAATTTTTATATAAGTGTTATAGATAATGATGAAAATGATAAAATTAAAAAAATCGAAATAATAAGCAACGACAATAAAATAATAAAGAGTAAAAATTTCAATTCTAATATAGCAAAACTAGAATTTTCTATAAAATCAGATACAAATAGATTTTACTACGTAAAAGTAACTCAAAATAATAATAAAGTATCTGTTAGTGCACCTATATGGATAAAGTAATTTGTTAATATAATAAATTTATGATATATTTAAGTTTGAGGTGATTTTTTTGTTTAAATATGCTTTCGATAATAAAAGATATCATACATGGAATTATTATCTTAGAAATACTTTTGGTGAAAAAGTATTTAAAGTTTCTATAAATGCAGGTTTTACTTGTCCTAATATAGATGGAAAAGTTGCATATGGTGGTTGTACCTATTGTAGCAAAATAGGCTCTGGAGATTTTGCTGGAAATCCTAAAGATGATTTGATAAAACAATTTTATGATATAAAAGATATGATGCATAAAAAATGGCCAAAAGCTAAATATATAGGATATTTCCAAGCTTTTACTAATACTTATGCTCCACTTGACATATTAAAAGAAAAATATGAAACTATTTTATCCCTTGATGACGTTATAGGACTTTCTATTTCTACACGACCTGACTGCTTAGAAGACGATGTACTTGATTATTTAGAAGAACTTAATAAAAAAACTAACCTATGGGTAGAATTGGGTCTTCAAACTATACACGATTCAACTTCTAAAATAATAAATAGAGGTCATGATTATCAAACTTTTTTAGATGGTTTAGAAAAACTAAATAAAAGGAATATAAAAGTAGTAGTTCATATAATAAACGGTCTTCCTGGAGAAACGTATGATATGATGATGCAAACTGCAAAGGAAGTTTCTAAAATGAAAATAGATGGAGTTAAAATACATCTTTTACACGTTATAAAAAATACTCCTATGGAAAAAATGCTCGAAAAAGGTATGCTAAATCCACTGACTCAAGATGAGTATATAAATTTAGTTTGTGACCAACTTGAAATCTTACCTCCTGAAATGATAATCCATAGATTAACGGGAGATGGAAAAAGAGATGAATTAGTTGCACCTTTATGGAGTCTAAAAAAATGGGAAGTTTTAAATCAAATAGACGATACTCTTAAATCTCGTAATTCATATCAAGGTATAAAGTACAAAAAGAGCTTTTAGCTCTTTTTATACTTTATAATAATCTAAGTCTTAAATCATTTATAGCATTTTTTGTAGCACTTAATCTTATTTCATCTCTACT
>JAGHEK010000034.1 GCA_017889265.1 Romboutsia sp.
AGATGGAATACAATCTAATAATACAACTGACGAAACAAAAGGATATATACTTATAGAAGATGGGAATATAAATATATCTGCAGGGGAAGATGGTATACAAGCAGAAACTAATCTTCAAATTAAAGACGGAACTATAGATATAGTATCAGGAGGAGGAAGTGAGAGTAACACTAATCTAAAAAATCCGCCTACTGATAAAAATAATTTTAGAAGACCTATATCAACAGGTGGAACTATATCGACAAATTCTACTGTTGATAAACCGACACCACCAGATATACCAAAAGGATTAGAGGGGCAAGAGCCACCAGAAATTCCAGCTGGAATGGAAGGACAGACGCCTCCTGATATTCCGGAAGGATTAGAAGGTCAACAACCACCAGAGTTACCTTCTAACGAACAACATCAAGGTGAGCAAATCGCCAATAATACAACTCAAAGTACGGTAAATGAAATAAGCAAAAAAGGTATAAAAGCAGGTGGTACTTTAGCAATAGATGGAGGTAAGATAAAAATAGATTCTTATGATGATTCTATTCATACAAACAATATTGTAGGTATAAATAATGGTGAAATTGAAGTTTCATCTGGTGATGATGGAATACACTCTGATAAAGAACTTAGTATAAATGGTGGTAAAATAGACATATTAAACTCTTATGAAGGTATAGAAAGTGAAATTCTAAACTTTAATGGAGGAGAAACGCATCTTAAAGCTGTTGATGACGGACTTAATGCTTCGTCTAGCTCTAATAACCAAAGTGCTATAAATATTACTAATGGTTATTTATATGTAGATGCTAGTGGAGATGGAATAGATTCTAATGGGAATATAGATATGGATAATGGAACGGTAATAGTTAGTGGTCCTGTAAATGGTGGAAATGGATATTTAGATTATGATGGAACTTTTAATCTTAATGGGGGAGTTTTAATATCTTCGGGTAGTATGGATATGATACAAATGCCAAGTGATTCATCATCTCAAAAAGTGATAAATGTAAATTTACAGACCCAAGAAGCTAATACAGCTGTAAATATAAAATCTAAAGACGGAAAAGAAATATTAACTTATTCACCTTCTAAGCAGTATCAATCTTTAATGATATCTACTCCTGATATAAAAGAAGGTCAAACTTATGAAGTATCGGTTGGAGGAGAGGCAACTGGAGAAGTAACTGATGGAGTTTATTCTAATGCTAAATACTCAGGAGGAAGTATTGTAGGAGAAACTAAAGTAGAGGCTACTATATCAAAAATTACTCAAGAAGGTATATCAACAAATAGAGGAATGCATGGTAATAAAGGTGGTAAAAAAAGAAATATGGAACAAGGAAGCTTTTAGCTTCCTTGTTTTTTTAATGGTAATTTTATTATAAAAGATGTTTCTTGATTTTCTATGCTCTTTGCATATATTTTACCGTTATGTTGTTTGACTATTGAGTTTGCTATTGATAATCCAAGTCCGTATCCACCAGTTTTCCTATCTCTAGAACTATCAACTCTATAAAATCTTTCGAATATTCTATCTAAATCTTCTTTTGGTATACCACAACCAGTATTTTTTATTGTTATTTTTACTTTATTTTTTTCATTTATTAAATCGATATTTATTTTACCGTTTTCATTATTATATTTTATTGCATTATCTATTAGTATACTGAATAGTTTTTTTATGCTTTCTTTATCTGCATTTATAAACAAGTTTTTTTGTATATTAGTATTCAATTCTATGTTATTTTCGTATATTATAGCATCAAACATAAGAAGTATATTTTCCATAATAGAACTAACATCTACAACGGATAAAGGTAATTTATTTTCTTCTATATCTAATTTTGACAGAGTCAACATCTCATTAATCAGGGTGGACATTCTATCTGTTTGTGAATTTATATAGTTTATCCATTTTAACTGATTTTTTATAGTATCATCTGTATTAGAAAGTAATACAGATGTATTAGTTTTTATTATGGTAAGTGGAGTTTTAAGTTCGTGAGAAGCATCTGTTATAAATTGTTTTTGTTTTTCGAAGGCTTCTTTTATAGGTTTTATGCTTTTGTTAGTAAGATATATACTTATTAAAAATAGTATTACAAGACTTAGAAATACTATTAATATAAATGTTTTTAGTAATTCTGTCAGTAAAGTTTGAACATTAGTTCTATCTATTAATACCATTTTAGCCCCAAATTTTGATTTGTTAATTAGATATGAATAATAAGTATTATCTATTTTTGTTATACTTATAGTTTTATTACTTTCATAATTTTTAAGTAAATCATAAGCAGAATTTTTTATTTTATCTAAGTCGATATTTATTTGAGAATGTTTTTTTATATTTATTATTTGATTAGAATTATTAATTTCTACAATTATAGCTAATGTATGAGGTGGTGGAAATTTATCACCAAGAAGTAAAAATAAATCATTATTTATTTGTTTATTCATATTTAAACTAGTTATATAAAATATAGCACTAAATATTCCTATAAAAACTGTGCTAAGAAGTGTCATATTTATTAAAATAAATTTAGTTTTAAGTTTATCAAACATAGTGTCATTACTCCAGTCTATATCCTACTTTTCGGATAGTAGTTATTTTTACACTAGAATCTATATAAGCTAATTTCTTCCTTAAAAAAGATATATAAACTTCTACGTTGTTATATTCAACATCTGAATCAAATCCCCAAATTTTAGATATTAAATCATCTTTATTTACTATTATTTTAGGACGTTGTATAAAGTATTTTATAATATCAAATTCTTTTGATGTTAGTATAATTGAATTATCCTTACAAGATATTTCATAGCTTGATAGATTTAAGATAATATCTTGGTATTCTAATATATTTTCGTTTATAAAGTTGCCATTTCTTCTAGTTATAGCTCTTAATCTGGCTAATAACTCTTCTGGTGAAAATGGTTTTGGAAGATAATCATCAGCTCCAGAATCAAGACCTATGATTTTATCTTCTATACTATTTTTTGCAGTAAGTAAAATTATAGGTGTTGATATTTTGTTTTGTCTTAAATTTTTCAAAACATTTATGCCATTTAGTTTAGGTAGCATAATGTCTAAAACTATTACATCATAAATATCTGTAAGTCCATAATTTAAACCGTCTTCGCCGTCAAAAACTGCATCAACGTTATAATTATTTTTTATAAGTATTTGGCTTAATGCATCAGAAAGTTGTATTTCATCTTCTACTAATAATAAATTCATAATAATATCTCCTTTTTAATATTTTAAAAAAGTGTAGATAAATTTCTACACTTTTACGCTTTTATATCGTACTCAGAACAAGTAAGAGTTATATTTAAATTTCCATTTTTACATCTTAAATCATCTAAGAAATTCTTTTGATTAATATCGCTTTTTAAGATTATAGAGTAGTTAAGTTCAAATAATGAACCAAAATCTCTAGTTCTTATCATTTCTACATTATATGAATTAGTATACTTTTCAAATATTTCGTCAAATACACCGTCATAATTTAAGTTTTCTGGTATAGTTATTTTTAAGTTCATAGACTTACCGTTAGTTGAGAATAATAATTTATTTTTAGTAAGTAAAAACATTAAACCACATAATATTATAGTAAATATTACAGCATATCCTATATAACCCATACCACAAGTAAGACCTACTGCTAAAGAAAAGAAAACGTAAGTTATTTCTTTAGTACTAGCAGGAGCACTTCTAAAACGTATAATTGAGAATGCACCAGCTAAACTGAATGCTCTTGCAACGTTATTTCCAACAAGTAATATTATAATAGAAATTATAACTGGTAACATAATTAATGTGATTGAAAAATCATTATTACTACTTTTTTTATAAGTCTTATTATACATAAAACTTATAAAAAGTCCAAGTAAAGATGATGAAAGTATTATTATAATTGCATTTCTTAGTGTAAAAGAATCACCATTAGTTGATGATATTAGTGTTTCTAACATATATTTTTTCTCCTTAAATTATTATTTGAACAGTAGTTTATATATTCATTGCCATATTTTGAAAAGTGTGTGTTATATATTTCAAGTTCTGAAAGTATTTTAGTAAACCATAGAGGAATAGAACCTAAAAATTTAACTTCCATAAGATAATTATCTTCATCTAAGATATAATCACCAAAGCAACCAGATTCTAAAAGTAAATTTGTTCTTCTTGATATTATTTTTGAATCGAAAGTTATTCTAAATTCTGGGTCATCTTTTCCAAATAAAGCATTTCTTGTATATCCTATATAAACAGAAGGTTTTACTGGATTTTTACTAAGATAATATTTTATTTCATTTATAACTTGTTTATCTATATATTCTTTTAGGTCTGGTTCTTTACCATTTTCTAAAAAATCATAAGCCTCTTTAAGTTTTAATGTTAATCTTCGTTTATTAACTATTTTTTTCATTTTATTTTTAAGTTCTAGAAAAACTATGTCGTCTGGACTACTAAATTCATTATAAGACCTTAGTCTAAGTTTTTCTTTATAATATGGTTTTGATATCGAATGCCTTATAACATCGTTGTTTTCATTATCATAATAAATATTGTATATACCATAAGTTTTTCCGTCTTTACAATATTTATCTGGAATCATATATGAATTTAAAATAGATATTAAACTTTTGTATTGATATAAGTTTAATATAAACTTTTTTTCTAGTCTTTTGAAAGATTTTATAGACATTTTTACCTCCAAACGTTTATTTCTTGATTAAATTATAGTAAATTAATCTTAAATAAATCTTAATTAATAAATTTTTTTAAGGAGAAATTTTATGCTTAGATATTTAACTAGTGGGGAATCTCACGGAAAAAGTCTTATATCTATAATAGACGGAATACCTGCAAACATAGAATTAGATATTGATGAAATAAATAATGAGCTAAGAAAAAGACAACAAGGATATGGTAGAGGGGGGAGAATGAAAATCGAACAAGATAAAATAAATATTTTAGGTGGTGTTCGAGGAAAAGTAACTTTAGGTTCTCCTATATCAATAGAAATCGAAAATAAAGATTATAAAAATTGGGAAAAATATATGAATCCAATGGATGAAGTTGATTTAGACACAAAAAAAGTTTCTAAAGTAAGACCTGGACATGCAGATTTGGTTGGTTGTTTAAAATTTGATTTTTTAGATGCTAGAAACGTTTTAGAAAGGTCTAGTGCTAGAGAAACTGCCTCTAAAGTGGCGATAGGTAGTATATGTAAGCAAATTCTTAGAAATTTTTCTGTAGATTTTACGTCTTATGTAGTTAAGATTGGGGATATAAAAGATTATAATTTCTATGATTTTGATTATATAAAAAATAACGTAGATAATTCTTTAGTAAGATGTTTAGATAAAGAAAATGAAATAATACAAGAAATAGATAAGGCAAAAAGCGAAGGTGATACTTTAGGGGGGATAATAGAAGTAAGAGTAAAAAATGTAATTCCAGGGCTTGGGTCTTATACTCAATTTGATAAAAAAATAGATGGTGAACTTTCAAAGCACTTAATGAGTATACAAGCTATAAAAGGAGTAGAGATAGGTCTTGGTTTTGATTTATCAACTAGAGGTTCTAATGTTATGGACGAGATATACTATGATGATAAAATAAAAAGGTATACTAATAATTTGGGTGGTATAGAAGGTGGAATGACAACAGGTGAGGAAATTATAATAAGATGTGTTATGAAACCTATTCCAACATTATATAAGCCACTTAATTCAATAGATATAAATACTCTAAAAAATTATGAAGCAAGTGTTGAAAGGTCTGATACTTGTGCTGTTCCTGCTTGTAGTGTAGTATGTGAAAATGTAGTAGCATTCGTTATATGTAAATATTTCTTAGAAAAGATAGGAGGAGACAATTTAAGAGATTTAACTTCTAATTATAATAATTATTTAGAAAGGCTAAATGAAATGGGATGGAAAAGATAACAAATACTAAGATATTTATAGATGATAGTTATAAAAATATAGAAAAATGTATAAATGATTTAAATAATGGAAAAAAAATTAATGATGTTTATGATAAAGTTTTAGTAATTACAGATACTAATGTTTATAAGTATCAGTTTAATATTTTTATAGAAAATATAAATCATGATAATATTTATAAATATATTATAAAATCTGGAGAAAGTTCGAAGTCTTTAGAAGTTTACGAAGATATAATAAAGTATCTAATAGACATTAATTTATCTAGAAAATCTCTTATTGTAGCTTTAGGTGGTGGAGTAGTAGGAGATTTAGCAGGATATGTTTCCTCAACTTATATGAGAGGAATTGATTTTATTCAAGTTCCTACCACTTTATTATCACAAGTAGATTCTTCGATAGGTGCTAAAAATGGTATAAATCTAGGTAATTTAAAAAATGTTATAGGTACTTTTTACGAGCCTATTTTTACATATATAAACATATCTTCTTTGGATACTTTGGATTTTGATGAGTTTAAAAGTGGATTATCGGAAATAATTAAATACGGTGTTATATACGACTATGATTTTTTATTATATTTAAGAAAAAATAAAGAGAATATTTTAAATAAAAATAAAGAAAGTTTACTTTATATAATAAAAAAATCTGCATACATAAAATCAAAAATAGTTAAACTAGACAAAAATGAAAAAAATCTAAGAAAAATACTTAACTTTGGGCATACTTTTGGGCATAGCATAGAGAATTTATTTGATTTAAGCCACGGATATTCAGTAAGTATAGGAATGAATATGGCATTTAAGTTTGCTTTAAATGAAGGTTTTATTGATAATAAATATTATGATGAGTTTTTAGAGATACTAAAAATCTATGAATTACCGTTTAGTATAGATATTGAAAATAAAATTGATAAAGCTATGGATTTGATGAAAAATGATAAAAAATCTAGCTTTGAAAATATTAACTTAATACTTCCAAACGGCAAAGGAAGTGTTTTTGAGTTTATAAATACAGATGATGAAAAAATATTAAAAGTTATGAGGGATAAATAATGCTAAGAGGTAGCTTTGAAATTCTAGGTGATAAATCTATATCTCATAGAGCTATTATGCTTTCTTCTATATCTAAAGGAAAAAGCAAAATATCTAATTTTTTGATGGGAGAAGATTGTTTAAGCACTATATCTTGTTTTAGAAAAATGGGAATAGATATACAAATAGAAAATAATGAAGTTTACGTAAAAGGAAATGGTCTTTATGGACTTAAAAAACCTAGTGATGTCTTAGATGTTGGAAATTCAGGAACTACTATAAGGCTTATGATGGGAATTTTAGCAGGAAATGATTTTATTGCTACTTTGATAGGGGATGAGTCTATATCTAAAAGACCTATGAAAAGAGTGATAGACCCTCTTAGGCTTATGGGGTGTGATATATATGGTGAAAACTATACTCCTATTACTATAAATGGAGGATCATTAAAAGGGATAGATTATCATATGAATATATCTTCTGCTCAAGTAAAATCTGCAATAATTTTGGCAGGGCTTTATGCAGATGGAAAAACTATTATACATGAAAAAAATAGAAGTAGAAATCATACTGAAATAATGTTAAAAAATTTTGGAGTGAACATAGAAGTTGATGATTTAACTATAACTGTAAATAAAACAAATGAACTTTATAGTCAGGATATATACGTTCCAGGTGATATATCCTCTGCATCATTTTTTATAGTTGGTGCATTAATAACTGAGGGTTCTGAAATTTTAATAAAAAATGTTGGTTTAAATGATACTAGAACTGGTATTATAGATGTTATAAAAAATATGAATGGAGATATTCAAATAATAAATAAAAGAATATCTTGTGGTGAAGTGGTTGGAGATTTGTTAGTTAGATACACTAAAAATCTAAATGGAACTACAATCGATAAAGATTTAATACCAAGACTTATAGATGAAATACCTATAATAGCAATACTTGCAACTCAAGCAGAAGGCGAAACTATAATAAAAGATGCTTGTGAACTAAAGGTAAAAGAAAGTAATAGAATAAGGTCGGTAGTTGAAAACCTAAAAAGCATGGGAGCAGATGTTACCGAATTAGAAGATGGTATGATAATCAAAGGTAAGAAAATATTAAAAAAAGCTAAAATAAAAACTTACAATGACCATAGAATAGCTATGGCCTTTGGTATTATGAGTTTAATTTATGATGATATATTATTAGATGATAATAAATGTGTTGATATATCTTTTCCTGGATATTTTGAATTACTTAAAAAAATATCATATTAAATATAAAAAAAATTTATTTATTATTGATTAAATACTTTTATTTATATATAATTTATATTGTATACAATACAAATATTTTCGCATTTGAGAATGTACATAAATTTATTTGGAAAGGAGAGTCAAAATTTCATTAAGTTTTGACTATTATTAATATGAAATTACCAGTAGGATTATCTAATAGACATATACATTTAAGCAAAGAAGATTTAGAAGTTTTATTTGGACAAGGACACGAATTAACTGTTTTTAAAGATTTATCTCAACCAGGTCAATATGCTTGTGATGAGAAAGTTGATTTAGTAGGACCAAAAGGAACTATAAAAGGGGTTAGAGTTTTAGGACCTATAAGACCTAGTACTCAAGTTGAAATATCTTTAGCAGATGGATTCGCTTTAGGTGTTAAACCTCCAATAAAAGAATCTGGAGATATAAAAGGTACTCCAGGGATAAAATTAGTAGGACCAAAAGGTGAAGTAGAAATAAAAGAAGGTGTAATAGCAGCAGCAAGACACATACATATGAGTTTAGAAGATGCTAAAAACTTCGGAGTTTCTGACAAAGATATAGTTAAGGTGAAAACATTTGGAGAAAGAGCAGTAGTTTTTGAAAATGTTTTAGTAAGAGCTAGTGAAAAGTTTGCTCTTGAGATGCATCTTGATGTTGAAGAAGGAAATGCAGCAGGTCTTAGAAATGGTGATTTAGTAGAATTAGTAAAATAATAAAAGGAGAAATTTTATGAATAAAATCTCTAATATGATAGACCACACAGTGCTAAAGGCAACTGCGTCAAAATCTGATATAGAAAAAATATGTGAAGAAGCTATTGAGTATGGATTTTTCTCAGTATGTGTAAATCCAACTCATATAGAATATGCAAAAAAGTTACTAGAAGGAAGTAATGTAAAAGTTTGTACTGTTATAGGATTTCCTCTTGGTGCAAATACACCAGAAGTTAAAGCTTTTGAGACTTTAGATGCAATAAAAAAGGGTGCAGATGAAGTAGATATGGTGATAAATATCGGTGCATTAAAAGATAAAAACTACGATTTATTATTAGAAGATATAAAATCTGTAGTAGATGCATCAAATAAAAAGGCTTTAGTAAAAGTTATAATAGAAACTTGTTACTTAACTGATGAAGAAAAGAAAATAGCCTGTGAAATAGCAGTAAAAGCAGGTTGTGATTATGTAAAAACTTCAACTGGTTTTGGAACGGGTGGTTCTACTCCAGAAGATATTTCTCTTATGAGAAATGTAGTAGGAAAAAATATTGGAGTTAAAGCATCAGGTGGAGTAAGATGCAAAGAAGATGCTTTAAAAGTTATAGAAGCAGGAGCTTCAAGAATAGGAGCTAGTGCATCTATTAACATAGTAAATGGTGGTAACTCACAAAATAATGGCTATTAGTCATTATGTGTTTTATATATATTTATACAAATAATTTAAAGTATAAAATGATAGAAAGGATTTAGTACCTATGGCTAAAATAGTAAAAACATTAGATGGTAATACAGTTGCAGCTCATGTATCTTATGCATTTACAGATGTTGCAGCTATATACCCTATAACACCATCTTCAACTATGGCAGAATATGTTGATGAATGGGCAGCTCAAGGAAGAACAAATGTGTTTGGGCAAAAAGTAAACGTAGTTGAAATGCAATCAGAAGCAGGAGCAGCTGGAGCATTCCACGGTTCATTACAAGCAGGAGCTTTAACAACAACTTTCACAGCTTCTCAAGGTTTACTTCTTATGATACCAAATATGTATAAAGTTGCAGGAGAGTTATTACCAGGAGTATTCCATGTAAGTGCTCGTGCTTTAGCAGCTCATGCTTTATCTATATTTGGTGATCATCAAGACGTTATGGCAGCTCGTCAAACAGGTTGTGTAATGTTAGCTTCAGGTTCTGTTCAAGAAGTAGCTGATATAGCGCCAGTTGCACACTTAGCTGCAATAGAAGGAAAATTACCATTTGTTCATTTCTTTGATGGATTTAGAACATCTCATGAAATACAAAAGGTAGAATTATTTGAAAACGAAGATTATGCTAAATTATTAAATATGGATGCTGTTAAGGAATTTAGAGATAGAGCATTATCTCCAAATCACCCTGTAACAAGAGGAACAGCTCAAAACCCTGATATATACTTCCAAGGAAGAGAAGCTTCAAACAAGTATTATAATAATATAATACCAATAGTTGAAAAATACATGGATAAAATGGCTGAATTAACAGGAAGAAAGCATGGATTATTCAACTACTATGGAGCAGAAGATGCTGAATACGTATTAGTTGCAATAGGTTCAGTAACTGAAACAATAGAAGAAACAATAGATGTTTTAAATGCACAAGGTGCAAAATATGGTTTAGTTAAAGTTCACTTATACAGACCATTCTCTAACAAGCACTTATTAGAAGCTATGCCAAAGACTGTTAAGAGAGTTTGTGTTTTAGATAGAACTAAAGAACCAGGTTCTGCTGGTGAACCATTATACTTAGACGTAAGAAATGCTTACTATGATGTTGAAAATGCACCAAAGATAATAGGTGGTAGATACGGATTAGGTTCAAAAGACGTTACTCCAACAGATATAAAAACTGTATTTGATAACTTAGTTTCTGAAAATCCTAAAAATAACTTTACATTAGGTATAGTTGATGATGTTACTAATACATCTTTAACTCCATCAGAAACATTAAAAATAGCTACTCCAGGAACAATAAGATGTAAATTCTGGGGACTTGGTTCAGATGGTACAGTTGGGGCTAATAAGCAAGCTATAAAGATAATAGGAGATAATACTAATAAGTATGCTCAAGCTTACTTTGCTTATGACTCTAAAAAGTCTGGTGGTATAACAATGTCTCACTTAAGATTTGGAGATTCTCCAATTAAGTCTACTTATTTAATAGATGAGGCTGATTACATAGCTTGTCATAATCAATCATATGTAAATCAATATGACTTATTAAAAGGACTTAAAAAAGGTGGTACATTCGTACTTAATACTATATGGAATGAAGAAGAATTAGATGCTAATTTACCAGCTAAAATGAAGAGATTTATAGCTGAAAATGAAATAAACTTCTATACAGTAAATGCTACTAAGATAGGTCAAGAAATAGGTCTTGGAAGCAGAATAAACATGATAATGCAATCTGCATTCTTTAAATTAGCTGAAATAATACCACAAGAAGATGCAGTTAAATACTTAAAAGATTCTATAACTAAAGCTTACGGTAAAAAAGGTGAAAAGATAGTAAACATGAACTTTAGAGCTGTTGAAGAAGGTATGAATGCTTTAGTTAAAATTCAAATAAAAGATTCATGGAAAAATGCAGTTGATAAAGAAGAAGATAATACTAATGAACCAGATTTCATAAAGAATATATTAAGACCAATAAACGCACAAGAAGGAGATAGTTTACCAGTAAGTGCATTTAATGGTATGGAAGATGGTACATTCCCATCTGGAACTGCTGCTTACGAAAAGAGAGGGGTAGCTGTTAATTTACCAGAATGGATGCATGAAAACTGTATTCAATGTAATCAATGTGCTTATATATGTCCACATGCATGTATAAGACCAGTATTAGTAAATGAAGAAGAAGCTTCAAATGCTCCAGAAAACTTCAATACTATAAAAGCTATAGGTAAAGGATTTGAAGGACTTCAATATAGAATGCAATTAAGTCCACTTGACTGTACAGGTTGTGGAAACTGTGCTGATATATGTCCAGCAAAAACTAAAGCTTTAGTTATGAAGCCTGCTGAAACTCAAGAAGTTGAAGTAGAAAACTGGGCATTTGCGGTTGATACAACTAAGGTTGCTCCAAAAGGAGATATAATGGCTCCAAATACTGTTAAGGGAAGTCAATTTAGACAACCATTAATGGAATTCTCAGGTGCTTGTGCAGGTTGTGGAGAAACTCCATATATCAAGTTAATAACTCAATTATTCGGAGATAGAATGATGTTAGCTAATGCTACTGGATGTTCTTCAATCTGGGGAGGTTCAGCTCCATCAACTCCATATACAACTAACCATGAAGGTAAAGGTCCAGCTTGGGCAAACTCTTTATTCGAAGACAATGCTGAGTTCGGATACGGTATGATGTTAGGTGTTAAGCAAATGAGAAACAAAATAGCACAAAACATGGAAAAATTATTAACTATGGATATATGTGGATGTGCTAAAGAAGCATTTACTGCTTGGTTAGAAGCTAAAAACGATGGAGAAGCATCTAAAGTTGCAAGTGCTAAAGTTATAGAAGTATTAAATGACACTTGTGGATGCAACTCAGAAGGTGAAATAGCTACTTTAATAAATGAAATAAAAGAAAGACAAGATTACCTAGTAAAAAGATCTCAATGGATAGTTGGAGGAGATGGATGGGCATATGACATCGGTTACGGTGGACTTGACCATGTTTTAGCTAGTGGAGAAGATGTAAATGTTTTAGTATATGATACAGAAATATACTCAAATACAGGAGGACAAGCATCTAAGTCAACTCCAGTTTCTGCAATGGCTAAATTTGCTGCAGCAGGTAAGAGATCTAGAAAGAAAGATTTAGGTATGATGGCTATGAGTTATGGAAATGTATACGTAGCTCAAGTTGGTATGGGTGCTGATAAGAACCAATTAATGAAGGCTATATTAGAAGCTGAAAAATATGATGGACCATCATTAATAATAGCTTACTCTCCATGTATATCTCACGGATTAAAAGAAGGTATGGGTAGATCTCAAGCTAATATAGAAAAAGCTGTTAAAGCTGGTTACTGGCATTTATATAGATACAACCCAACATTAAAAGCTGAAGGTAAGAATCCATTTACTTTAGATTCTAAAGAGCCAACAGAAAGCTTTAGAGATTTCTTAATGGATCAAGTAAGATATTCTGCAATAGCTAAACAATTCCCAGAAGTTGCTGATGAATTATTTACAATGGCAGAAGAAAATGCAAAAGAAAGATATGCTAATTATAAGAGATTAGCTGAACATTTCTAATATATTAAAAGGACGGGATTATCCGTCCTTTTTGTTGTATTTACTAATATTGACACATAAATTTAATTGATATAAAATATATTTTATAATATAGAATATGTTTTATATGGGAGGGCATACGTATGTCATTTTTAAAGAAATTATTTGGGAAAAAAGAAGAAGTTAAAAA
>JAGHEK010000035.1 GCA_017889265.1 Romboutsia sp.
ATTAAATCTACTAGATTTTGTGAGGAAAAATGATGAATAAAATTAAGAAAAATATTATATCTTATTCATTGATGTTTATAGGAATGATAATGCTTTTATTAGGGATAGTAATATCTATATCACTAGGGGCTAAACAAATAGATTTTTCAACTATAATAAAAAGTTTATTTATAAACAGTAATGACATAGATATAAAAATAATAAGAGATGTTAGAATACCAAGAGCTTTTTGTGCTGCACTTGTAGGAGGATTTTTAGCAGTATCAGGAGCGATAATTCAAGGTATAACTAGAAACCCTATTGCGGACCCTTCTGTTATGGGTATAACACAAGGTGCTACTTTTATGATAGCAGTAGCTTTTGTACTACAAATAGTATATCCTGATTTAGTAATTGGAAGTTTTGGAATTATGATTTTTGCATTTTTAGGAGCTAGTATAAGTGGATTTTTAGTTTATTTTATTAGTTCAAGAGGAGTTAAAAAAGTTGATCCAGTAAAATTAGCATTAGCAGGAACTGCAATGGGTACTTTACTTATATCGTTAGCAATGGGTATTTCTATGTACTTTAATTTAGCACAACAACTTAGTTTTTGGATTTCTGGAGGGCTAGTAAGTGCTAAATGGGAAGGATTAAAACTGCTATTAATAGTTGGGGGAGTTGCATTTATAGGTGCTATGATAATATCTCCTAAAATAACTATATTATCTTTGGGAGAAGAAGTAGCAATAGGACTAGGTGAAAAAACTGATAAGATAAGGCTTATAGGTATTATTATAGTAATTTTTTTAACTGGAGCATCAGTATCGGTAGCAGGAAATATAGTTTTTGTTGGACTTATAATTCCTCAAATAGTAAAAGCAATAGTAGGTCCTGATTATAAACACATAATACCAAATTCAATGATACTAGGAGGAGTTTTATTAGTATATAGTGATATAATGGCTAGAATGATAAATCCTCCTTATGAAATGCCTATAGGTTCTTTGACTTCATTGTTGGGAGTTCCTATATTTATTTACCTTGTTAGAAAGGATAAAAAATAGATTATGAATAAGAAGTTTTTAATGGTTATATCTATACTTATAACTTTAATTTTTGCTACATTTTTAGTTAGTTTAAATATGGGTTCTTTATCGATAGAACCTTATGAAGTAATACAAACTTTAATCGGACAGGGTTCTAAAAGTAATGAAATAGCCATATTTAAAATAAGATTACCTAGAATAGTGATAGCTATATTAGTTGGGATTGCTTTAGCAACATCAGGTACTATACTTCAAGGAGTTACAAAAAATGACCTTGCTGATTCTGGTATTTTGGGAATAAACTCTGGAGCGGCACTTTTTGTTGTTATATATATTTATATTATGAATGGAAATGTTTATGATGGTATAAGTAATTTAACTATATTTACTATGCCAATAGTAGCACTTGCTGGAGCAATATTTGGAGCAGGGCTTATATATTTATTAGCTTGGAAAAATGGAATAAATTCATCTAGATTATTATTAATTGGAATTGGTATAAATATAGCATTTACATCGCTACTTACTATATTTCAATTAAAATTTACCACTCAAGAATTTAATAGAGTTATGGCTTGGACATCAGGAAGTATCTGGGGAGCTAGTTGGAAATATGTACTTGCTATATTGCCATTTATATTAATTTTTATGATATTAACTATTTATAAATCTAGATATTTAGATGTATTAAATTTAGGTGATGAAGTATCAATAGGTTTAGGGATAGACGTTGAAAAAGAAAGAAGAAAGTTAATCATATATGCAGTTATTTTAGCAGGTGTAGCCACTTCGGTAGCAGGTAGTATAGGTTTTTTAGGATTAATATCACCTCATATAGCTAGAAGATTAATAGGACCTAAACATAAAAATTTGATTCCTGTGGCATCTCTTATAGGAGTATTTATATTATTAGTGTCTGATACTATAGCTAGAAATATAATAGCACCTATGGAAATTCCAGTAGGAATAGTAGTTTCGATAATAGGTGTTCCATATTTTATTTATTTAATGTTATCAAAATAAAGTATTAAAAATAATCGATGGAGGATATTTATGAATTGCATAAGTACAAAAAAACTTAATATTTCATATGGAAATGTAGATATAGTTAAAGATTTAAATTTAGATATACTAAAAGGAAAAATAACTACTATAATAGGTGCCAATGGTTGTGGAAAATCTACTATATTAAAAACAATAGCTAGAGTTTTAAAACCAAAAAGTGGAGAAATATATATAAATAATATAAATATAAATAAGCAAAGTTCAAAAGAATTAGCAAAAGTTATGGCAGTTCTTCCTCAAAGTCCTCAAGCACCGAGTGGACTTACAGTAGAAGAATTGATATCTTATGGTAGATTTCCTCATAAAAAAGGTTTTGGAAAATTAAATAAGGAAGATTATGATATAGTTACTTGGGCATTAGAAGTTACAGGAATAAAAGAATTTAGAGATAGACAAATAGAAGCTTTATCTGGAGGTCAAAGACAAAGAGCTTGGATAGCTATGGCACTAGCACAACAAACAGATATATTAGTATTAGATGAGCCAACTACATATTTAGATTTAGCTCATCAGTTAGAAGTTTTGAAGTTACTAGAAAGTTTAAATAAAAATCAAGGAACTACTATTGTTATGGTAATACACGAATTAAATAATGCTTCTAGATTTGCAGATTATATGGTTGGAGTAAAAAAAGGACAGATAGTTTGTCAAGGTAGTCCATATGAAGTTATGACCAAGGAAAATCTTAAAGAGATATTTAATATAGATGCAGAAATAGTAGAAGACCCTAGAAATAAAAAACCTGTATGTATTACTTATGATATGATAGGATAAAATATGAATAATCAAGAAGTGTTAAAAACTGAAAAAGTAGGGATTTTACTATTAAAATATTCAATACCATCAATATTATCTATGATGATAACATCTTTGTATAATACTGTAGATAGAGCATTTATTGGTTCTATAAAAGATATAGGAGCGCTTGCTATATCAGGTCTTGGTGTAACTATGCCGTTATTTACTATTTTAGGAGCTTTTTGTGTATCTATTGCAGTAGGTGGTAGTACAAATATATCTATAAAACTAGGTGAGGATAACAAAGTAGAAGCTGAAAAAATTCTAGGGAATATGGTTTTGTTAGAATTTGTAGTTGGGATTTTAATAGCATTTCTAGGAAATTTGTTTTTAGACGATATACTTTACATTTTTGGAGCTAGTAATAGTACTATAATTTATGCAAGAGACTATATGAGTGTTATATTTGCGGGTGCTTTCTTTAATTTACCAGGATTTGCTTTAAATAGTGCTATAAGAGGAGAAGGAAATCCTAAATTATCTGCAAAAATTATGATAAGTAGTTGCATATTAAATTTAATTTTAGACCCTATATTTATATTTAAATTTAATATGGGAATAAAAGGAGCAGCTATAGCTACAGTAATTTGTCAGTTTTTTGTATTTATTTTATCGATAAGTTATTTTATTAGAGGAAAATCGAACTTAAAATTAAAACTAGAAAATATAAGAATACAAAACAGATTTTTAAAAATAATTGTATTAGTAGGAATGACTCAGTTTTTTATGGAGTTAGCATCAGGTTTTATACATTTATTCACCAATAAAATATTAAAAATTTATGGTGGGGATTTATCTATAGGTGCTATGACTATTATTACATCCATAGTTTTGATGTTTTTAATGCCTATATATGGCATAAGTCAAGGTATGCAAACTATAATCGCATATAATTATGGGGCAGGTGAACGAAATAGAGTTAAAAAGACGTTATTATTAGCTATATTATCATCTATTATTATTTTAACTTTAGGACTTATTTTAATACAATTTTTCCCTGAATCATTCATTAAAATATTTACAGATGATAAAAATTTAACTAATTTAGCTAATCAAGGATTGAAAATAAATTCCATTACACTTCCTACTATAGGAGTTAGTATTTTGGGGGCTGTATACTTTCAAATTATAGGAGAATCTAAAATATCTATATTTTTGAGTTTATTAAGGCAAGTTATACTTCTGATACCAATAC
The DNA here is from genome assembly GCA_017889265.1 of Romboutsia sp. Lineage (GTDB taxonomy): Bacteria > Bacillota > Clostridia > Peptostreptococcales > Peptostreptococcaceae > JAGHEK01. The sequence continues at coordinate 4,087 of JAGHEK010000035.1, forward strand.
TTACTTTATTGCCTAAAATATATGGTTTAAATGGAGTGTGGATTTCTCAACCGGTAGCAGATATAATTTCAATGATTATAGTTATATTATTTTTATTTAATAAATTAAAGAAAAAGATATTGGCTTAATTGTCGATATCTTTTTCTGATTTAATGATATAATGTTTTATTATAAATAATAAGCAATATTTATTAATTTGATATAAAAGGAGAATATATGAAAAATATAGAGTTATTAGCACCTGTTGGTTCATTTGATTCGCTAAAAGCAGCAGTTCAAAACGGAGCAGATGCAGTATATTTAGGTGGTAAAGAGTTTAGTGCTAGAGCATCAGCAAACAATTTTGATAAAGAAGAATTAAAAAAAGCAGTTGAATATGCACATATAAGAGGAGTAGAAGTATTCGTTACTGCAAATACATTAATAAAACAAAATGAAGTAGAAAGTTTTTTAGAGTATGCAAAATATTTATATGACATAGATGTAGATGCAATAATTCTTCAAGATATAGGAATGGCTAAACTTATAAAAAGACATTTACCAGATTTTGAAATACACGCAAGTACACAAATGGTTGCTCATTCATTAGAAGACGTTAGATATTTGGAAAGTGTGGGATTTGATAGAGTCGTTTTAGCAAGAGAAGTAAATGTAAACGAAATAAAATATATATGTAAAAATTCAAAAGCAGACATTGAAGTATTCGTTCACGGAGCTTTATGCGTATCTTATTCTGGTCAGTGTTTTATGAGTTCTATGTTAGGAAATAGGTCTGGAAATAGAGGAAGATGTGCTCAACCTTGTAGACAAAGATATGAACTTATAAAATATGATACTAAAGAAGTTATAAAAACGAATGGTGATTATCTTCTTAGTCAAAAGGATTTAAACTCAATAGAAGGTATAGATAAAGTGATTGATGCAGGTGTTTATTCTTTGAAAATAGAAGGAAGAATGAAAAGACCAGAGTATGTTGCAACTGTTATAGGAAGTTATAGAAAAACAATAGATGAGTATTTAAATACTAATAAATTAAAAGTATCAAATGATACAATGAACGATTTATATACTATATTTAATAGACAATTTACTAAAGGGTTACTTCTTGGAGATGTAGGAAAAGACACAATGAACTCTCAACTTCCAAATAATCAAGGTTTATTAGTTGGAGTAGTAATGGATTATAATAAAAAAGCTAAAAGGCTTAAAATAAAACTTCAAAATACTCTAAAAAAAGGAGATGGAATAAATCTTGGAGGAGGGACTATTGGAAGAATTATAAAAGGTAATAATATAGATACTATCGGATATAAAGGAGAGGTAATTGAACTTGATTTCGTTGGAGAAGCAAGAAAAGGTCAGATAGTTTTTAAAACATCAGATAGTGAACTTTTAGATAGAGTACAATCGACTTTTATGCAAGATAAAGAAATTAGAAAAAATTATATAAATGCAAGTATATCTTTGAAATTAAACGAAAAACCTATACTAACATTTGAAGATAAAAAAGGAAATAAAGTATCTTTAGAAGGAGATAAAGAAGTAGAAGAAGCTATAAAAGTTCCTCTTACTAAAGAAAAAGTCGAAGCTCAATTAAGAAAACTTGGAAATACTCCATATGAAATAGAAAATATAGACATAACTTTAGATGAAAATGTTAGTTTGCCTATTAGTATATTAAATCAATTAAGAAGAGACTTAATAGAGCTTTTAGATAAAGAAAGAGTAAAAATAAAAGATAGAAAATACAAAAATAAAGCTGTCAAATATGAAATAAGAAATTATAACAGAAAAAAAGAATGTAAATTATCTGTGAAAGTCAAAAATTTAGAACAATTAAAAGTAGTTTTAAAATATGATTTAGGAAATATATACTATGAAGATATAAATACTCTGAAAGAAGCGATAGATTTAGCAAGTGGATTTAATAAGGAAATAATTTATTCATCTCCAAGAATTATAAGATACAAAGAATATAATGCTTTAAAAAAAGCTCGTGATTTGAATATAAAATCAGCTCAAGTTGGAAATTGGGGAGCACTTGATTATTTCAAAGATAAAAATTTATATATAGATTATTTCTTAAATTCTTTTAATAGTGAAACTCTAAATTATTTCAAAGAAATAGGTGCTAAAACTATCTGTATTTCTCAAGAACTTAATACTACTGAAATAAATGAAACTATAAAAAATACTGACGTTGATATAGAAACGGTGGTATATGGATATGCTCCTCTTATGATAACAGAGTATTGTCCAATGGGTGTTTTAGTTCGTGATTGTAAGAAAGATAAAAGAGTAGCAAAATGTAGGGAAAGTATTTATGCACTTAAAAATACAAATGGTGAAGAATTTAGAGTATCTCAAGATTTATTCTGCAGAAGTACAATATACAACTCTAATGTAACATCTATGATTGATAATTTAGAAGAGTTATATGATTTAGGAATAAATAGTTTTAGAATTGATTTTACTTTAGAAAATGAAAAAGAAGTAAAAGAAGTTATAGAATCATATATTGAAGTTTTAGAAAATGACTTTGATTTAGGAGATAAATCTAAAGTATTTTTTGAAAAGATAAGTAAAAAAGGGCTTACAACAGGTCATTATTATAAAGGTGTTGAATAAAGGACTAAATTTTTTAGTCCTTTTTAAGTTCCAAGAATTCTAATAAGTTTAGCATTTGCCTGAACTGGATAAGACTCTGTGATATTTTCTTCAAATATAATTTCAACTATTAGACCAGTTCTCATTTTATTATGTTCAATATTTTTTTTGTTTTCTGTTATCAATGTATCTTTTGTTATAGTTACACTAGCACAGTCGTATAGTGTATCTTTTTCTTTTTTACCTGAAACATCTATTATTATATTATCTTCAATTAATTCCATAGAGGTTATAGTACCGCGAATACCTATTTTAGTCTTATTTTTATTAG
>JAGHEK010000036.1 GCA_017889265.1 Romboutsia sp.
TATTTTTAAATACATTTTTATTAGAACATATTGCAAAGTCTTTTAGTCCTAAGTCAATCCCTATTCCTTCATTCGTAGGTTTAGAAACTTTAGTATCATTTTCTTCGACTAATATTGATACATAATATCTATTGGCTTTTTGACTTACTGTACCACTTTTAACTATTGAATTTGTTGGAATATAACCAAATTCTTTAAGTCTTACCCACCCAATAGTAGGTATCTTTACTCTATGTCTTTCTAAAGTCCAATCGGTTTTATTATTCTTAGGAAAGTATGCTTTTACATCTTGATTTTTCTTTTTCTTAAACTTAGGAAATACTTTACTCTTTTTAAAGAAATCTCTAAATGCTTTATCTACATTCATAATAGCTTGTTTAGTTGCTTTAGAAGATACATCTTTTATCCATTTCATATCTTGATTATTAGGTATATATTCGTTATTTAACCATTTTGAAAAATCCATTCCACTAACAAACTTTCCTTCTTTTTCATAAACTTCTTTATTATGAGCAATATAAAAGTTATATATAAATCTTGATACACCAATAGTTTGATGTATTTTAGATTTTTGCTTATCAGTAGGATTAATTTCTATCTTGTAGGCTTTTTTCAACTTCTTCATCCTCTCTGATTTTATTCTTGTACTTTCTTAAACCATAGATCCTTTTAAATTATTATATATTAAAAACATACAAATCATTATAAAAAATTATATTTTGATTAAAATAATTCAGATAGGGTAAAATTTTTTTATAAAATTACTTTAAAATATCAATATAGTATGTACTTTTTTATAAAATAATGATATTATAATATAGAAATGTTCAATGTATACAATATTAAAAGATAATATTTGTCTTAACGGAGGAAAGTAATGAAAGTTTTAGTATTAAATTGTGGTAGTTCTTCATTAAAATACCAATTAATAGATATGTCAAATGAAGAAGCTTTATGTGTTGGATTAGTTGAAAGAATAGGTATAGAAGGTTCTGTACTTAAGCAAGAAAAAGAAGGTGTAGAAGGAAAGCTTATAAAAGAGCAACCAATGAAAAATCACCAAGATGCTATAAAGTTAGTTTTAGAAGCGTTAATAGATGAAACTTACGGAGCTGTAAAGTCAATGGATGAAATAGAAGCTGTTGGACATAGAGTTGTTCATGGTGGAGAAAATTTTGCATCTTCTGTAATAATAACTGAAGAAGTTAAGAATGCTATAAAAGGTTGTTTTGATTTAGCACCACTTCACAATCCTGCAAATATGATGGGAATAGAAGCTTGTGAAGAAATACTTCCAAATGTACCAATGGTTGCTGTATTTGATACTGCATTCCATCAAACAATGCCTAAAAAATCTTACTTATATGGATTACCATATGAACTTTACAAAAAGTACGGAATAAGAAGATATGGTTTCCATGGTACTTCTCATAAGTATGTATCTCAAAGAGCAGCAGATATGTTAGGAAAAGATATAAAAGATACTAAGATAATAAGCTGTCACTTAGGAAACGGAGCATCGATAGCTGCAATAGAAGGTGGAAAATGTATAGATACTTCTATGGGATTCACTCCACTTGAAGGATTAATAATGGGTACTAGATGTGGAGATATAGACTCTGCTATAATACCATTCTTAATAGAAAAAGAAAATTTAACTCCTCAAGGTTTAAGTGATTTAATGAATAAAGAATCAGGGGTATACGGTATGACAGGTATATCTAGTGACTTTAGAGATATAGAAAAAGCTGCTGCTGAAGGGCATGAATTAGCTCAAGTAGCTTTAGATGCATATGACCAAACAGTTAAAAAATATATAGGAAGTTATACTGCTGAAATGAACGGAGTAGATGCAATAGTATTTACTGCTGGAGTTGGAGAGAACGGAATAGAAACTAGAGAAAGTATAATGAGAAATATGGATTTCTTAGGAATGAAATTAGATAAAGAAGCTAATAAAGTTAGAGGAAAAGAAACTGTAATATCAACTGCTGATTCAAAAGTTAAGATATTATTAATACCAACTAATGAAGAATTAGTAATAGCAAGAGATACTGTTGCTTTAGTTAAGTAATTTTAAAAGGATAGGTTATTACCTATCTTTTTAACTATCAAGTAAAAATACTTGACAAACAAAGTACTAATTTTGTATAATTAATTGGTAATGTATTGAGGTGATTAATTTGATAATAAGCCTAGATAAATTAATAAGAAAAGAAATCGATAAATTAGACTTGAGTTTTCTAGAAAATGTTGATACTATTAGAAATGGTGAGTATAATTTATCAACTCCTTTAAAAGTAGAAGGTAAAATATCTAATACTAATAAAGGTTTATACTTAGACATTGAAGTAGAATTTACATTTGTTGATAATTGCTCTAGATGTCTAAAAGAAGTACAAGTACCTATAAAGTACTTAGTACAAGGTTTCTTAGTAAAAGATGATTTTGATGAAGAAGATTTCGAAGAAGATATTTTTGTATTTAATGGATTTGAATTAGATATAATGGATATAATCGATCAAACAATAGACTTTGAAATTCCTTTAAAGGTTCTTTGTAGTGAAGATTGTAAAGGTCTTTGTCAATATTGTGGAACTAACTTGAACATAGAAAAATGTTCTTGTAATGAAGTTGCTAATGACGAGGATGTAATAGATCCCCGTTTTGCTAAATTAAAAGATATATTTAAAAACGACTAAGGAGGTGGCGTAAATGGCAGTACCAAAGCGTAGAACATCTAAATCAAAAACTAAGATGAGAAGAGCAGCTAACTCAAAAATGGTAGCAACTGGATTTGTAAGTTGCCCACAATGTCATGAGCCAAAATTACCACATAGAGTATGTCCAGATTGTGGATATTATAAAGGTAAAGAAGTTGTTGCTAACTAATAGCTTCATAAACATGTAGATTATACTCTACATGTTTTTTATTTTAGAAAATTTAGGAGGTAACTTAATGAAGATAGTTTTAGATGGAATGGGTGGAGATAATGCACCGATATCTACTGTAAAAGGAGCTGTTGATGCTATAAAAGAATATAGTGTTGACTTAATAGTTACTGGGGATAAAGAAATTCTTGAAAAAGAATTTTCAAAATATGAATTTGATAAATCTAAATTAGAAATAATACATACAACGGAAGTTATAGAAAATGAAGACAAGCCGGTTGAAGCTATAAGAAAGAAAAAAGATTCATCTATGGTAGTTGGGTTAAGACTTGTAAAAGAAAAGAAAGCAGATGCTTTTATATCAGCAGGAAATACTGGAGCACTTCTTTCTGGAGGTGTATTCGTTGTTGGTAGAATAAAAGGTGTTGATAGACCTTGTTTATGTCCTGCACTTCCTAATATAAAAAAGAGTATGACTATGATAGCAGATGGTGGAGCAAATGTTGATTGTAAGCCGATAAATTTAGTACAATTTGCAGGAATGGCAAATATATATGCTAAAAAAGTTTTGGGACTAGAAAGTCCTAGAGTGTCTATTGCAAATATAGGTGCAGAAGCAGGTAAAGGTAATGATTTAGTAAAAAAATCATACGAAGAAATAAGTAATTTAGACCTTAATTTCTTAGGAAATATAGAGGCAAGAGATGTTATAAATGGAGAAACTGATATAATTGTTTGTGATGGATTTACTGGTAATATGCTTTTAAAATCGGCAGAAGGTGTTGCTATGTCTGTTATGAAGATAATAAAAGAAACTTTACTTAGTAGTACAAAAGGTAAAATAGGTGCTATGCTTATAAAAAAGGATATGCAAGAAATAAAGAGTTTTATGGATTATTCTGAATATGGAGGAGCACCTCTTTTAGGAGTAAATGGAGGAGTTATAAAAGCACACGGAAGTTCTGATGCTAAAGCTATAAAAAATGCGATAAATCAAGGTATTAAGTTTTCAAAAGGTAACGTTGTTGAAGATATAAAAAACTTTGTAAGTGAAGAATAGATTTGCTAAATGGCAAATCTTTTTTTATTTTTAGTAATATTTATTAGTTTTAATTAATATTAATATATAAACAAAAGAAAGGGGACAAGGGGTATATGAATGATGTAATAAATTCACTTTCTCCAAGTTTAAGAGAAAAAGTAAAAAGAGTTTTCAAAGAAAATGAAAATATAGAGGAAATAAGACTTAGAGTTGAAAAACCTCTTATATTTAACCTAAATAATAGAGATTATTTCTTTGATGAAAAGAAAAAAGTACTAACAGAAAATATAAAAAATTCTTATATAGTATCAAAAAAAGATATAGAAAATACTTTTCAGATAATGTGTAAACACTCTATTCATTCATTTATAGATGATATAAAAAAAGGATTTATAACTCTAAGTGGTGGTCATAGAGTTGGTATAGCAGGCAAAGTTGTAATTGAAGATAATAGTATAAGAAATATAAAAAATATTTCATATTTAAATATTAGAATATCAAGAGAAATTATAGGTTGTTCGGATAAGATAATAAATCATATATATACTAGTAAAAATATAAATAATACTCTAATAATATCTCCTCCACAATGTGGGAAAACTACACTTCTTAGAGATATAGTAAGGAATTTAAGTAATGGAAATGAGAAATTAGGTTTAAGGGGAGTTAAAGTAGGTCTTATAGATGAGCGTAATGAAATCGCAGGTTCATATCTAGGGATTCCTCAAAAAAATGTAGGTTACAAAACTGATATTATAGAAACTTGTCCAAAAGATATTGGTATTATGATGTTGCTTAGGTCTATGTCTCCTAATGTAATAGTAACTGATGAAATAGGGAATATTAATGAAATACAAGCGCTATATACTGCACTTAATGGAGGGGTTTCACTTATTACTACTGTTCACGGTAATTCTATTGATGATATAAAAAGTAGGAGTGAGCTAAATAGACTTTTAGATAAAGAATTATTTAAAAAAGTAATAGTATTATCATCTAAGAAAGGACCTGGAACCATAGAAAAAATATATGATTTAGAAGAAAAGAGATGGTATTTTGCAAATTAAAATGATTATAATATGTATTTTGATATTTTCAAGTTATCTAATAGGAGAAAATATCTCAAAGTATTATATAAATAGACATAAGCAAATAAATGAGTTAATTAGAGTTTTAGAAATAATTAGAATGGAGCTTTCTTTTGGAGTTTATACTCTAGGAGAAATATTTTCTAAATTATCTAGTAAAGTGGATTTTGTAACTTCTAAGTTTTTTGCCAAAGTTTCAGAAACTTTAATTAATGAGCCTTATAAAACTTTAGATGAAGTTATAAAAGAGAGTACATATATATTAAAAGAGGAAACAAATCTTAATTATAAAGATATTTATGAGCTAAGAGAGCTTATAACTACACTTGGAAAAAGTGATGTATCTTCTCAAAGTAGGCTTATAGATTTATCGATAGAAAATTATAAAAAAATAACTATTGATACTAAAGAAGATATAGAAAAAAAGGGGAATGTGTATAAAAAATTATCTACTATAACTGGAGTTATATTGGGGATAATTTTGATATAGGGGGTATTATGGATATAAGTTTGATATTAAAAATAGCAGGTATAGGTATACTTATATCTGTTGTTAATATGTTGCTTGAGCAAGCTGACAGAAAAAATTGGGCTACATTTACTACTTTAGCAGGAATTATAATAGTTCTTAGTATGGTTTTAACTGAGATAAATCAACTTTTTAATACCGTTAGAACAATGTTTCAACTTTACTAAAGAGGTGATATTAATTGGAAATAATGCAGTTAATAGGGGTTTGTATAGTATCGACGTCTGTATGCTTAGTCATAAAAAAAGAAAGACCAGAAATAGCAATGTTTATAGGAATATTAACTGGAGCATTAATATTATTTTCTGTAGTATCGAAGCTAAATTTTATAATAGAGAGTATACAGGATTTATCAAAAAAAGCTAATATTCCTACTATGTATATAACTTTAATAATAAAATTAATAGGAATAGCATATCTTATGGAATTTGCTATTAGACTTTGTAATGATTGTGGGGAAACTAATATTTCATCTAAATTAGAGTTTGGAGGTAAGATAATGGTTATGACTATGTCTTTTCCAATACTTTTATCAATTATGGAGATGATTTTAGATATTATTCCTTAGGGGGAAACTTTACTTATGAAGAAAATTATTTTGGCAGTTCTAATGATAATTTTATTTTGTAGTGATTATTCTTTTGCACAAACAGATATTAATGATTATGTAGATAAGCAATTAGAAAGTCTAAATATAGATAGTATTCAAAAATATTTAGATGAATCTGAAGTATTGGGAGATTTACATCTAAAAACTTTTTTAAAAGAAGTTATAACTGGAGATAAAAACTTATTAGATATTTTTGATAAAGAGTCTATAAAGTTTTTGTTTTTTAAAGAAGTAAAAACTAGTATGAAAATATGTGCTATGGTTTTAGTTTTGTCATTACTTTCGTCTATACTCAAAAGTTTAGAAAATTCCTTTTCATCAGGAACTATAACTCAAATAACTAATTATATAATCTTTATAACTATGATATCTTTTATTTTGGTAGCTTTTAAAGATGTACTCGAAATAGCTGATAGTTCTATAAATTCAATAATAGGTCTTGTAAAAGTTATTGTGCCAGTTTTAATAACGTTTTTAGCTTTAATGGGACTTCCTATCACATCGTCTGTTTTAAATCCAATATTTATAGGAGGAATTACATTTATAAATATACTTTTTAAAAAGTTTTTATTCGTTTCAATATCTTTAGCATTTTCAATACTTGTAGTAAACAATTTATCAAAAAGCATAAAGCTTAGTAAATTAGCATCTTTTATAAAAAATATTAACTTTTTATGTATAGGGGCTATGTTTACAGTTTACTTAGGTTTGGTATCTGTTCAAGGTTTATATGTTACTAGCTTAGATAGTTTTACTATGAAGACTACTAAGTTTGCAGTAGGTAGTTTTATACCAGTAGTGGGAGGTTTTGTTTCAGATTCTTTAGATATTATACTTTCATCATCTCAATTAATAAAAGGAGTTTTTGGTTCGATAGGTCTTATTATTTTAGTAGCTATATCTATAACTCCAGTAATAAAAATTTTTTCTATAATACTAGTTTATAAAATTTGTTCCATAGTAGTTGAGCCAGTAGGAGAAGAAAGGATTTCTACATTTTTAAATGAAGTGGCAAATCTTATGATAGTAATTTTATCTTGTGTTATAGCTATAACTATAATGTTTTTTGTAACTGTTGGTATACTTACATCTATGGGTGTTATATCTAGTTAGAGGAGGAGTTATGGATTATATAAAAGAGTTTATAGTAACGGTTTTAATAGGTGCTTTTATAGTTAATATAGTGGATATGATATTACCTTTTTCAAAATTAAAGCCTTATATAAATTTAGTTATAAATTTTATATTCGTATTTATCGTTATTACTCCTATAATAAGTTATTTTTCAAATGGAAATACGTTAGAAGATACTATATTAAAACTTATGACTAAATATAATAAGATTTATGTAGATAGTATAAATGAGCTAGCTAATGAAACTAATAATGAAAAACTAACTAAAAACTATGAAGAAGGTTTAAAAGAAGTATTACAATTAAAATTAGATGAGTACGGATACGAAATTGATGATATAGATATAAATAATTCTAAAATAGAAAATATAAAAATTAAAAAAAATAGTAATAATGAGGACGAATTGAACATAAAATCTAATGAAAATGAAAACTCAAAAGAAGTATTTAGCGAAAATATAGAAAATAACAAATTAAAAGATGAGCTTGTAAATATACTAGACATATCAATTGAAGATATAGAAATTGATTGGAGATGAAACTGTGTTTGAAAACTTTAATGAAAAGGAAAAGAAGAAATTTTATTCTTTACTCATTTTAATGGCTATTTGTGTATGTTCATTGATAGCTATATCAGGAGTAGAAACTACACAGGAAGTAAAAAGTGTGGATAATGAGCAAAATAACCAAAATCAAGAGATAGAAAATAAAGAGCCTAAAAATGAATTAGAAGAAAAATTAAAAAATATTTTATCACAAATAAAAGGGGCAGGAGATTTAGACGTAATGATAACTTTGGAATCAAGTGAAGAAATACAGCCTGCATTCAATACTAATACAACAGTAGAAGAGACTAGCGAAAAGGACCCACAAGGGGGAGAAAGAGTAGTAAAAACATCAAATGAGAATAAAACTATGATAACTTCAAACTCAAATAATCCTGTAATAATAAAGACTAATGAGGCAAAAATAAAAGGTGTAATAGTAGTTTCAACAGGGGCAAATGATCCTATCGTAAAAGAAAGTTTATATAAAGCAGTTCAAACAGCGCTTCAAATAGAGGGTTATCAAGTAGAGGTATTTAGTAAATAATAAAAGGGGGATTTATTATGAAATTTAATTATAAAGGAAGAGGGTTTGTAGTATTAGCTTTATCTGCTATGTTAGTTGCAGTAGGAACTGCTAATTATCAGTTAAGTAAAAAGTCATTGCTTGAAACATCTAATGAGCTTAGAGCTTATGAACAAGCTCAAAATACAGGTGAAACAGATGAAATTTTGGTGGTTGACAGTAAAAAAGAAGAAGTAACTGAAACTAGTAAGCAAATAGAAGAACAAATAGCATCAAAATCTAATATGGGAACTTATATATTAGATATGAAAATGAATAGAGAAAAACAAAGAAATCAATTATCACAAGAGTTAAATGAAATGATAAACAATCCATCTACTACTGAAGAAGCAAGAAAAGAAGCATCATCAATGAAACTTCAAATAGTAAAAGATCAGGAAACAGAATCAAGAATAGAAAATATATTAAGTACAAAAGGTTTTGAAAATAGTTTAGTTTATATAAATGAAGGTAAAGTTAATGTTGTTGTAAGTAATGAAAAATTGGAAAAATCTGATGCTGCTAAAATATTTGATTTAGTTTCTAAAGAAGCTAGCGTTGATTATGAAAATATAAAACTTTCAAATAGTGAGCAATAATATGATACTTATGTTTTTCTTTACAGATTATATTTTTTAATATATAATAAAAAGTGTTTTTAATCATAAATTTCCTTAAAATAAGGAGGTAAAATTATGGAAGATAATAATTTTGGTCAAGTTAAAATATCTAATGATGTAGTTGCAACTATTGCATCTTTAGCAGCATTAGAAGTAGAAGGTGTAGAAACTAACACTACATTTACTGATAAAATACTTAAAAATAGTGGTGTTAAAATACAAATAGATGAAGAGGAAGTTAACTTAGAAATAATGGTTAATATAGATTACGGAGTATCTATACCGGAAATAGCTCTTAAAGTACAAGAAAATGTAAAAAATACTATTGAAACAATGACAGGGCTTAAGGTTTCTCAAGTAAATATACATATTCAAGGAATTAGCTTTAAAAAAGATAAGTCTGATAAAGAATAGGCTACTCTAAGAAAAATTACCCTCTGTTTATTTTCAGGGGGTAATTTTTTTGAAGATTTATGTATAATAATAATGTAATATTATAGGAAGGACATTTTGAATGAATAACTATAAAACAAGAAAAATAATAACTAGAGAATTTACTATGAAATTAGTTTATCAACTAATAATTAATAATGAAAATATAGATAATGTTGAAATTTTAGCAAAGAAATTTATAAATGATAATGAAGAGTATATAGCACAAAGATATAATGAAATAACTAAAGAACAAATCGATTCATATTCACTTGATTTAGATTATATTAAAGTTATATTAAATACTATAAAATTTGAAGATGAAAAAATATGTGATTTAATAAATAAGCATGCTAAAAATTGGTCTGTTAATAGAATGCCAAAAGTAGATTTGGCTATACTTAAAGTAGCTATATGTGAGATTATGAAACTTGATGAGATACCTTTTAAAGTTTCTATAAATGAAGCAATAGAACTTTCAAAACTTTATTGTGATGAAAAATCTCATAAATTTATAAATGGTATATTAGGAAGTATATTAAATGAGTTTAAATAATATAATAATCGGAATAGATACAAGCTGCTATACTACATCCATAGCAGCTATATCTTTAGAAAATAAAATAATATTTAATGAAAAAATAGCACTTGAAGTTGAAAAAAATTCAAATGGACTAAGACAAAGCGATGCTGTATTTAAACATATTAATAACATAGGTTTTTTAGCAGATAAGATAAAAGAATATACTAAAGAGTATAAAGTAGAAGCTATATGTGTCTCAAAAAATCCACGACCTATAGAAAATTCTTATATGCCTGTTTTTAATGTCGGGTATAATTTAGGTAAATTACTATCTTCAGTATTAAAGTGTAAGTTTTATGAAACTACTCACCAAGAAAATCACATAAGAGCTAGTTTATTTACTAATGATATAAAAAATAAAGATAAATTTATGTCATTTCATATATCTGGAGGAACTACTGAATTATTATTAGCTTATAAAAGTAAAGAACATTATAAAACAGAAATAATTGGTTCTACTAATGATATAAATTTTGGTCAATTAATAGATAGAATAGGTGTTAAGTTAGGGTATAATTTCCCTTGTGGTGAGTATATAGATAAAAAAGCTATGCTTTGTGATTACAAAATAGAAAAAGGACTAAAAACTTCAGTAAAAGAAGGAATTATAAATTTATCTGGAATAGAAAATCAAATAACCGAACTAATAAAAGAAAAAGATGAATATTATATATGTAAAATTACTTTAGATACGATAACTAGAATTTTAGCAAAAATAATTGATTATGCCTGTGATAAATATGATGTTTATGAAGTTGTATTTGCAGGAGGAGTTTCTGCTAGTAAATATATAAAAGAAAATTTATATAAAAAAATAAAAAATAATAAGATAAAAGTATATTTTACATCTAATGAATATGCAACTGATAATGCAGTAGGTTGTGCTATTATAGGTATGGAAAAATATATTATAGATAGAAAAAATACTCTTATTATGGAAGAAAAAATAGAATTTGAAAAAATCCTAAAAAAGAAATCTGAAGAAATAGAGAAATTAATAAAAAATTATATCCCAAAAGAAGAAGGATACCAAAAATCTATAATAAATGCTATGAACTATAGTTTATTAGTAGGTGGAAAAAGATTAAGGCCTATACTTACTTTAGAAGCGTGCAGATTATTTAATAAAGATATAAAAGATGCTATACCTTTTGCAGTAGCGATAGAGATGATTCATACTTATTCTTTGATACACGATGATTTACCTGCACTTGATAACGACAGTTTAAGAAGAGGAAAGCCAACGAGTCATATAGTATATGGTGAAGATATGGCAATTTTGGCAGGAGATTCACTTTTAAATTATGCATTTGAAGTTATGCTTTCTGCTGGTATTGATAAAGAAAATACAAAAAATCATTTACTTGCTATGAATGAAATAGCAAAATCATCTGGCATATATGGTATGATAGGTGGTCAAGTGGTTGATATAGAAAGTGAAGGTAAAAAAATAACGAAAGAAACACTACAATATATACATCTAAACAAGACTGCATCTATAATAATAGGTTGTATGAGAGCAGGTGCTATAATTGGTGGTGCAAATGAGAACGAACTTTCAAAAATAACTACTTATGCTAAAAAAATAGGCTTAGCATTTCAAATAGTAGATGATATACTTGATATAGAAGGTGATGAACAAAAATTAGGGAAAAATATTGGTAGTGATATAGAAAATGAAAAATCTACCTACCCTTCTATTTTAGGTCTTGAAACATCAAAAGAGATAGCAAAAGAGTTTATAGACGATGCAAAAGAAAAAATAAATGAATTTGAAAATAATGATTTTTTACTGAAATTAGCAGATTATATACTTAAAAGAGAATATTAAGGAGAAACGCAATGAATGTATTATCACAAATTCTTAGTAATAAGTTTCTTATGATAAGTTTATTTGCTTGTTTTTTAGCTCAATTTATAAAAATATTTACAGGAAAGAAATTTATAGAATTTTCAAGGATTTATACATCAGGAGGTATGCCAAGTTCTCATAGTTCATTTGTAACTAGCTTGGCTACATTAGTTGGTATTGAAAATGGTTTCGATTCTGTTAGTTTTGCTATTTGTTGTGTATTCGCTCTTATAGTAATGTATGATGCATCAGGTGTAAGAAGAGCAGTTGGAAAACATGCAGAAATATTAAATGAAATAGTAGACAATTTAGATAATAAAAATAAAGAATATGAAAAATTAAAAGAGTTGGTTGGTCATACACCAAAAGAAGTTTTATTTGGAGGAATTTTAGGAATAATAACTGCCATACTTTTATATTAAAATATTTAAATAAGGTGGAATTAAAAAATGTATAAATATTTGGATAAAGTTAATTCACCAGAGGATTTGAAGTCTCTTAACATAGATGAAATTAATCTATTAGCAAATGATATAAGAAAATTCTTAGTAAAATCTTTATCTAAAACGGGGGGGCATTTATCGGCAAATCTAGGTGTAGTAGAGCTTACTTTGGCACTTCATAAAGTATTTGATAGTCCAAATGATAAAATAATTTGGGACGTTGGTCATCAATCTTATGTTCATAAGATACTAACAGGAAGAAAAGAAGGATTTGAAACTCTTAGGCAGTTTAAGGGCATGAGTGGATTTCCAAAAGAAGCAGAAAGTGAACACGATATATTTGATACGGGACACAGTAGCACATCTATATCTGTTGCAAGTGGACTTTCGTGTGCTAAAGATATAAAAAATACTAAAGAAAAAATCGTAGCAGTAATAGGGGATGGTTCTATAACTGGAGGTATGGCACTTGAGGCTATAAATCATCTTGGTTATATAAAAAAAGACATGATAATAATCTTAAATGATAATGAAATGTCGATAGATAAAAATGTAGGAGGAATGGCCACTCATCTATCTTCGATAATAAGGAGTTCTAGAATTAATAAAGTAAAAGATGATGTAAAAAAAATTCTAAAAAAATCAAAGAGTGGTGAACTAGCTTATAAAACTGTTCATAAAGTAAAAGGTAGCATAGTTAGTAATTTTCTACCTCAAGAATGCGACCTTTTTGAATCTTTAGGAATAAGATATTATGGACCAATAGACGGTCATAATCTAAAAGATTTAATAGATTATTTAGAATTCACTAAAACTAGAAAAGGACCTATATTACTTCATGTCATAACGAAAAAGGGACGAGGTTATAAATTTGCAGAAAATGAACCCGATAAGTATCATGGAGTTCCTAAGTTTGATATAAAATGTGGAATAAAAGAAAAAACTTCTAAAACTATATCTACTTTTGTTGGAGAAAAACTTGTGGATATGGCTAGAAAAGATAAAGATGTAGTGGCTATAACTGCTGCGATGCCTTCTGGAACAGGTCTTTCTATATTTGAAAAATCATACCCTAATAGGTATTATGATGTAGGAATTGCAGAACAACATGCAACTACATTTTCGGCAGGTCTTGCAAAAGGAGGAATGAAACCTTATTTTGCAGTTTATTCATCATTTTTACAAAGAGCATACGACCAATTAATACACGATATTTGTATAACTAAAAAGAATGTAACATTTCTTATAGATAGAGGTGGCTTAGTTGGAAATGATGGAGAAACTCATCACGGAGTTTTTGACCTTAGTTATTTAAATAGCATACCTAATATTACAGTTATGGCACCAAAAGATATAAAAGAACTTGAGATTATGATGGATTTTTCTTTAAATTATGAAGAGCCCTTAGCTATTAGATATCCAAGAGGAGATGTTTATTATTTAGAAAAAGGTGAATATAAGGATATGGAAATTGGAAAGTATGAAATAATATCAAAGGGAGAAAAAGTATTGATAATAGCAATAGGGCTTATGGTTAAACATTCTCTAGATGCTAAAGAAATACTTTTAAAAGAAAATATAAATCCTACAATCATAAATGCAAGATTTCTAAAACATATAGATAAAAATTTACTAGATAATATAATAGACGATTATGATTACATAGTAACAATAGAGGATAATGTTATAACGGGTGGTTTTGGTAGTAGAATAAATAAGTTTGTTATTGATAATGATTATAATATAAAAGTTAGAAATTTAGGGATAGATGATGAATTTATAGAGCAAGGAAATGTTGATGACTTATATGATTTAGTTGGGTTATCACCTGAAAAAATAGCAGAATTTATAAAAAAGCTATAAACTAGAGAGGCGACATATGAAAAAGAGAATAGATTTACTACTAGTTGAAAAAGGATATTTTGAAAGTAGAGAAAGAGCTAAAAAAGCTATAATGGCAGGTTTAGTATTCGTTGATAATCAAAGATGCGATAAAGCAGGAGTTGATGTTTTAGAAACTGCAAATATACAGGTCAAAGGAAATCCTATACCATACGTTAGTAGAGGTGGACTTAAGTTAGAAAAAGCCATAAACAATTTTGGATTTGATTTAAATGGGAAGATATGTATGGATATAGGAGCATCTACTGGAGGATTTACTGATTGTATGCTTCAAAATGGAGCTAAAAAAGTTTTTTCAATAGATGTTGGATATGGGCAACTTGCTTGGAAATTAAGACAAGATGAGAGAGTTGTTTGTATGGAGCGAAAAAATATAAGATACGTAACGATAGAAGATACTAAGGATTTTGCTGATTTTGCATCTATAGATGTTTCTTTTATATCTCTTACTTTAGTACTTCCAAAATGTATAGAATTAATGAAAAAAGGTGCCGAAATAGTTGCACTTATAAAACCACAGTTTGAGGCAGGTAAAGAAAAAGTAGGGAAAAAAGGAGTAGTACGAGAAAAATCAACTCATATAGAAGTTATAAAGAAAATAGCAGAGTTTGCTATAAAAAATAAGTTTGAGATATTAAATCTTGATTATTCTCCTATAAAAGGACCGGAAGGTAACATAGAATATTTGATTCATTTAAAAATAAGCGATGAAGAAGTGTTATTCGATAAAGAAACTTTTTATAAAAAAATAGAAGATGTAGTAACTAAATCTCATGAAAATGCTAAATAAGGAGGAATTTTAGTTGATTCTTGAGCTTTATATGAAAAACTGTGCTTTAGTTGAAGAATTAAGGCTTAGCGTAGATAAGAATTTAAACATATTAACTGGAGAAACTGGTTCAGGAAAATCTATAATAATAGATGCTTTGGGGCTTTGTTTAGGTGAAAAATATAGTAGAAGTTTTTTAAGAAAAGGATATGATAAAGGGATTGTAGAGGCTTTATTTTATACTGAAAGTAAGAAAGTAAAAGAAATATTAGATGAAAATGGAATTGATATTGAAGATAATACAGTTATAATAACTAGAGAACTGTACTCAGATGGAAAAAGTATAGCAAGGATTAATGGAAGAAATGTTAAAATATCACTTCTTAAGGAAGTAGCATCAAATCTTATAGATATACATTCTCAACATCAAAATCAAGTTCTTTTTAATAAAGATACACATATACAGTTTTTAGATTTGTTTTCGGAAGATATAAAACCTATAAAAGAAGAATATAAAAATGAATTTGAAAATTATATAAATATAAAAAAAGAAATAAGTATATTAACTCAAGATAAAGATGATATGCAGATTCAAAGAGAAATAGATTTACTTAAATTTCAAATAAATGAAATAGAAGTTGCAAATTTAGATTCTAATGAGTATGATGATCTAATAAATAAACGAGATATTTATAGAAATAGTGAGAAAATTTATTCTAACTTAAATTCGGCATACAATAATTTATATGGAAATTCTGTAAACTGTGTTGATTTAATAGGTAGTTCATTTAAAGAAATTTCTAATGTAAGTAATTATGATAAGAACTTAGAAGACTATTCAAGAGAAATAGAAAGAATAATGTATGAACTTCAAGATATATCTAGAGAAATTAGAAATTATAAGGAAAATATTAATTTTGAACCGTACGAATTAGAACAAATAGAAAATAGAGTAGATGAAATAAATAATCTAAAGAGAAAATATGGAGATAGTATAGAAGAAATATTTAGTTATTATAAAAAAATAAATGAAAGATTAGATAATATAATTAATTCTGATGAAAAATTAGAAACTCTAAAAGAAAAGCTTAAAAGTATAGAATATAATCTTTCTAAAAAGGCAAAGTTATTGACTGAAACTAGAAAAAACGTAGCTAAAAAATTAAAAGAAGCTCTTATAGATGAACTTAAATCTTTAAATATGAACAATGTTAGTTTTGAAGTTGATTTTGAAGAAACTAATTTTTATTCAGATGGAAAAGATAAAGTAGAATTTATGATATCTTTTAATTTAGGCGAAGATATAAAGCCTATACATAAGGTGGCATCTGGTGGGGAGATGTCTAGATTTATGTTAGCTTTTAAAACTATTTTATCTGATATTGATGAGATTGATACATTAGTTTTTGATGAAGTTGATACTGGTATAAGTGGAATAGCAGCGCAGATAGTTGGGAAAAAACTTCATAAAATGGGAAATAAAAAACAGATATTGTGCATAACTCATTTACCTCAGATTGCTGCATATGCAGATACTCATTACTATATAGAAAAAAATACTAATAATGATAGAACTTACACTAATATAACTAAATTAGATGAAGATAAAAAGAAAAATGAAATAGCTAGACTAATAGCAGGAAGTAATATAACTGATACTACTATTGAACACGCAAAAGAGATAATTGAATTAGCTAAAGGGAGTTTGTAAAAACTCTCTTTATTTTTTGAATAAAATCTATTAAATAAGAAAAAATAACTCTATCTTAATGAAAGAGGTATTTTATGAAAAGATTTTTACTAACAGGAGTTATTTTATTTATAATTATTTTTTTTAATATTTCAAATAATGTAGAAAGTGAAGAACCTAAGTATGTGTACCCAATAGGCAAAGTAGTAGGAATAAAAGCGGAAACTGAAGGAGTTTTGGTTATAGGATATGAAAATGATGACAGTGAGTATATCGGGGGGATAAAAATAGGTGATACAATACTTGAGATAGATAATAAAAAAATAGAAAATGTAAATCAAATACCTGAAATATTAAAAAATATAGATAATTCTAAAGTAGAGGTATTAATAAAAAGAGATGATGAGTATAAAAAAGAATTAGTAAAAATAGATAAAAAAAATTCTAGATTAGGTCTTTGGGTTAGAGATAAAGTATCTGGAATAGGAACTTTAACTTTTTATGATGTTGAAAATGAAAAATTTAAAGGAATAGGTCATCCCATAACCGATAGTGATACAAATGAACTTCTTGATATAAAAATAGGTAATATATATTATCCCCAAAATATATCTATAAAAAAACCTAATGGTAATGTTGGTTATATAAAAGGAGAGTTTGACTTTAAAAATCCTATAGGGAATTTTAAAAATAATTATAATTATGGTATAAGTGCAGATATAAATTTAAAAACTGATGATTATCAGATGATTGAACTTGGAAATAAATATGATATAAAAACAGGAAAAGCATATATATTATTTGAAAATAAAGACAGAAAAGTAGAAAGTTATGAAATTAAAATAGATGAGATATACTTAGAAAATAAAAACAGCAAACAAATTTTATTAGAAATAGTTGATAAAAGTCTCTTAGATTATACAGGAGGTATAGTTCAAGGTATGAGTGGAGCGCCTATAATACAAGACAACAAAATAATAGGAGCTATAACTCATGTATTTAAAGATGATGCTAAAAAAGGATATGGAATTTTTATAGATGAAATGATAGAATTAGATGAAAATAATAAAAATTAGTGAAGGAATACAAATAAAACCTGTCGAATAAGTATTAAAGAAAACATGATAATAGGTTATAATAAATAAAAGTAGTATAAAATATTATTTTATTGTTAAATAGGGGGAATTATAGTGAATAACAAAATAAAAGTACTTCTTGCAGATGATAATAAAGATTTTTGTCAAGTATTAAAGGAATATTTAAGCAGTGAACAAGATATAGAGATTGTTGGAATAGCAAAAGATGGAATAGAAGCTTTAGATCTTACTAAAAAAACTATGCCAGATATAATAGTTCTAGACGTTATAATGCCGCATTTAGATGGGCTTGGAGTTTTAGAAAAATTAAATGAGTCTAATATAGCAAAAATGCCAAAAGTAGTAATATTATCGGCAGTTGGTCAAGATAAAATAACTCAAAGAGCTATTGATTTAGGGGCTGATTATTACATAATAAAACCTTTTGATTTTTCTATATTTATAAATAGATTAAGAGAGCTTGTTTCGAATAAAGTTATAAATATAGAGTCAAAAGCAAAATCTCATCAAGATATACATATGAATAGAGGAGATTTTGTTAGAAATATAGGAAACATAGAGACTGAAATAACTAATATAATACATGAAATAGGTGTACCTGCACATATAAAAGGATATCAATATTTAAGAAAAGCTATAAAAATGGTTATAGATAATATAGACCTTTTAGGAGCTGTTACTAAGGAATTGTATCCTAAAATAGCTGATGAGTTTAATACTACACCAAGTAGAGTTGAAAGAGCAATAAGGCATGCAATAGAAGTAGCTTGGAGTAGAGGAAGTGTTGATACTATAAATCAACTTTTTGGTTATACTGTTCATAATATAAAAGGTAAACCGACTAATTCAGAATTTATAGCTATGATATCAGATAAGTTAAGATTAGAACATAGTATGGTTGAGTAAATAAAAGCCTTCTTAATAATAATTAAGAAGGCTTTGTTAATAGTTTGTATACTTGTTAGAGATAAAATATTTCCTTTTATTTAAAAATAATGCTATAATTGAAAAAGAGTTTTTAAATGGAGGTATAAAATGAATATCCAAGCACCTATAAAGGTTGACCGAAAGACAAAAAGGTTAGCTAAAAGGCTTAAGGGTGGAGAAATAGCTGTAATAAACCACATAGATATAGATGAAGTTGCTGCTAATTCTTTAGTTGAAGGTAATATAAAATTAGTAATAAATGCATCAAAATCTATTAGTGGAAGATATCCTAACAAAGGGCCTGGAATATTAGTACAAAAAAATATATTAATAATAGATAACGTTGGAGAAGATTTATTTAATGAGTTAAAAGAAGATGACATCATACAAGTTATAGATGGTAAAATATATAAAGAAGATAAATTAATTGGTGAAGGTGAAGTATTAGACAAAGATAAAGTAGAAGAAAAAATAGAAAAAGCATATGAAAATATATCTGTAGAGCTTAGTAGGTTTATAGATAATACTATTGATTATGCAAAAAAGGAAAAAGGTTTTATACTAGGAGATATAGAAATACCTTGTGTTTCTACTAAATATGAAAATAAACACGTACTTATAGTAGTAAGAGGTCAAGATTACAAGGAAGATTTAAGTGCTATATTATCTTATATAGAAGAAGTAAAACCTATTTTAGTTGGAGTTGACGGTGGAGCAGATGCACTTCTTGAATTTGGATATAAACCTGATGTAATAGTAGGGGATATGGACAGTGTAAGTGATGAAGCATTAAAAGATGCCAAAGAAATAATAGTTCATGCATACACAGATGGTAGAGCACCGGGACTTAAAAGAGTGCAGGATTTAGGGCTTGATGCGATAGTATTTCCTGCTCCAGGAACAAGTGAAGATATAGCTATGCTTATAGCTTATGAATATAAGGCAGAACTTATAGTAGCTGTTGGAACGCATTCTAATATGATAGACTTTTTAGAAAAAGGAAGAAAAGGAATGGCTAGTACATTTTTAGTTAGAATGAAAATAGGTTCTAAGCTTATAGATGCAAAAGGTGTAAATCTACTTTACAGAAGTAAGTTAAAAATGAAATACATATGGGCATTAATTATTACTGCTATTTTCCCTATATTAATAGTGGTATCATTTACACCGAGTTTTAGACAATTCATACAGTTGATGGAATTGAAATTAAAATTATTATTTCAATTTTAGAGTTAGGAGGCAATATTTATGCATATAAATATGAAGTATTACGTTGTAAGTATAGGGGCTATATTTATATCACTAGGAATAGGTATGTTAGTTGGATTTAATCTAAATTATGATCAAGAACTAACTAAACAACAAGAAGAGATGATTGGTGAATTAAATTTAAAATTTGAAGATTTAAGGGAATTGAATAATAAATTAGAAGATGATATAGTTTTAATAAACAATGAGTACGAAAATAGCATATCTTTTATAAATTCAAATGTTGATAAAATAATAGAGGATAAATTATTAAACAAAAGTATTGGTATAATATCTACTAATCAAGATAATGATTTTAATCAAGAAATAGCCGATACTTTATCAAAATCAGGTGCAAATATAGCATTTGATATAGTTTTGCTTAATAATATATTTGAAGAAGAAAAATTAAAAGAATTGTCTAAAAACTTATCTATGGAGTTTAAGTCGTCAAAAGACGTAATAAATTATATTGTTGAATGTTTAAAGACATCTGATGCAAAAAGTAATTTATCTAAATTACAAGAGTTTCAAATTATAAATATAAGAAGTATATCCGATAATTATGATTTTGAATCTATCGTATTAGCTGGTGGAAATAATGGCAAATTAAAAGAAAAATTATTCAATAATTTAGATAAAAATATAATAGAAAAACTAAGAAGTGAAAATAAACATATAGTTGGTGTTCAAAGAAGTGATTCTAAGTACTCATATATAAACCTATATTTTAATGAAAAGGTAACTTCTGTTGATAATATTGATGAGGGTATAGGTAAAATATCGATGGTTATGTTATTAGAAGATAGTAATATATTAGGTAAGTTTGGAAGAACTGAGGATAGTGATAATCTTATCCCTTATAAAAAACAATAAAGGAGGTAGTTATGGTAAGCATAATAATACCTGCATATAATGAGAAAGATAAAATTTTTTATACTTTAAATAATATAGTTGAAGTTGATGAAATAGACGAAATAGTAGTAGTCGATGATGGTTCAAGTGATAATACATTTGAAATTATAAAAAATATAAAAAATGATAAAATAAAGGCTTTTAGATTAGAAAAAAATAAAGGAAAAGGATATGCATTAAATTATGGTTTAAAAAATGTAAATAAAAATGCCGATATAATAGGATTTTTAGATGCAGATCTTGGAAAAACTTCATCAGAAGTTGTAAAACTTATAAAGCCCGTTTTAGATAATCAAGCTGATGTTAGTATAGCTAAATTTCCTCCTGCTAAGAAAAAAGGTGGAATGGGATTTGTAAAAAGACTTGCTAAAGAATCAGTTTATGAAATGACAGGAAAAGAATTAGATGCAACATTATCGGGGCAAAGAATTTTCAAAAAAGAAGTTTTAGAAAAGTTCGATGAAATACCATACGGATATGGAGTAGAAGTTGGTATGACTATAGATATATTAAAACACGGTTATAAAATAGTTGAAGTGTTAGTTGATATGATACATAGTGAAACAGGTAGAGATTTAAAAGGGTTTATACATAGAGGAAAGCAATATTATCATATTAAAAAAGTACTAAGAATAAAAAAGAAAGAATGGAGGTAGTATGTTAAGTATTATTTTATTCTTTATAGGATTTATAGGAACTTCTCTTATAATTCCTCTTTTTAAAAATCTTTTAGTTAGCAGTAATTTGGTAAGGTCAAACTATAAAGGTGAAAATATCCCTGTTAGTATGGGGATAGTTTTTTTACCTATGCTTATTTTAAATAGTATACTTTTAATTTATTTAACAGATGAAAATATTATATATACATATATGTTTTTGTTTGGGATAATGAGTATGTTTTTAGCAGGTGCATTAGATGATATAATAGGAAATAGAGATGTTAGTGGACTTAAGGGACATTTTAAGAGTTTATTTAAAGGAAAACTAACTACTGGTGGATTTAAAGCATTATTTGGTGGGTTTGTAGGAGTTTTAATATCTATTTCTATATCAAAAAATATTATAGATATTATAATAAATACTCTTATAATAGCACTTTCTACTAATTTTATGAATCTTTTAGATTTAAGACCGGGAAGAGCTATAAAAGTATATTTACTTATAATTTTTGGTATATTTTTTAATGTTATAGAAAGTATTAAAGATATAATAATGCTTTTAGTTCCTAATGTTTTAGCTTATTTTAATTACGATTTAAAAGCTAAATCTATGATGGGAGATACTGGTTCTAATGTGCTTGGAATATCAATAGGTATAATTTTTGTTATATCTTTTCCTCTAAATGTTAGAGTTTTTTGGCTTTTATTTTTAGTATTTATACATATCTTAACTGAAAAATACTCACTTACTAAAATAATAGAGGGTAACAAATTTTTGAACTATATAGATAAATTAGGAAGGTAGTTATGCTAAGTAAAAAAATAGGTATAGTTAATAGGATAATAAGTTCTAATGATGAGATTGATGAGATTGAAGTTATTTTAAATAAAAATATACAAAAAGCATATAATTATAAAAAGTTAACTGGAAACTTAAAATTAAATGATACTGTATTATTAAACACTACTGCCGTAGAACTTAACTTAGGAACTGGTGGGTACCATTTTGTTATTGCTAATTTAGATAATTTAGAATCTAACTTTACAGAAGGTGGACACATAATGAAGTTAAGGTACACACCATTACAAATAAAAGTAGATGCAGTAGAAGAACAAGGAAGTATTTATCACGATAAAATAAATAATTTTGAAAGTTTAGAAAATATGCCAGTTGTAGTTGGAACTTTGCATAGTATGTTAACTCCTTTTGTGGCATCTTATAAAAGACATAACAAAGATAAAAAAGTAGTTTATATAATGACTGACGGAGCATCTTTACCTATAAGTCTTAGTAAAACTGTAGATGAATTAAAAAATAAAGGTCTAGTTGATTACACTATAACTATTGGAAATGCTTTTGGTGGAGATTATGAATGCGTAAATATATATACTGCTTTAATAACTACAAAAGAAGTTTTAAAAGCAGACGTTGTATTCGTTAGTATGGGACCTGGTATAGCAGGAACTGGAACTAAATATGGATTTACAGGTATTGAACAAGGTGCTATACTTGATAGTATAAAAAAATTAAATGGTAGACCAATTGCGATACCTAGAATAAGTTTTTCTGATAAAAGAAAAAGACATAAAGGAATATCTCATCATTCTATAACTGTTTTAAGTGAAATATGTAATGTAAATGTTGATATAGTAATTCCTATATTTGAAAAAGAAAAGTTAGATTATATAAAAAGCCAAATAAAAGAAAATAACTTAGATAAAAAACATAATATTATTTACATAGAAAATAATAATTTAAAAGGTGATTTAGAGTATTTTAATCTAAAGGTTAAGAGTATGGGAAGATATTATGAACAAGATAGAGAATTTTTTGATGTATCAAGCTCGGTAGCTTATTATATTAATAGTGGAGGTCTTTTATGATATTAGAAGAACAGACTATAAGTAGTGATAGAATTTATAATGGGAAAAATATAAATTTAAGAATAGATACTGTAGAAACTAAAGATAAAGGTTATCAAAAAAGAGAAATAGTTGAACACGGTGGCGCAGTTGCTGTTGTTGCGATAGATTATGATAGTAAAATTGTTCTTATAAAACAGTTTAGAAAAGCAGTAGAAGGAGTTATCTGGGAAATACCGGCTGGAAAACTTGAAAAAGGGGAAAGTCCAAAAGATTGTGCGATAAGAGAATTAAAAGAAGAAACAGGATATGTTGCAAGTGATATTAAATTTATAAACAAGTTTTATACATCTCCTGGATATTCTACACAAACGGTTTACATATTTTTAGCAAGAGGTCTTAAAAAAGAAGAACCTCAATTAGAACAAGGTGAAAACATACAAACGTATCTTGTTGATTTTGATGAAGCTTATAATATGGTTATAAAAAATGAAATTCAAGATGCGAAAACTAATATAGGTATACTTCTTTCTAGAAATTTTTTTGATTAAAGAATAATAAATCTCCTTTATACATATTAATTTAGTATAAAGGGGGATTTATATGAGAAGAAGAAAAAATAAACTTGAAAAGATAAATAAAAGTATATTAATTATAGGTATTATTTTTATATTTTCTATTGTAGTTGGGAGTTTTTTAAATAAAATTTGGCCAAGCTATCAAAAAGAAATATTTTTAAATATATCACCTATGATTGATTACTACGATAGTAATTTGAATTTAAAATCTAATGTAATAAATAATTTGAAATCGGATTTTTTACTTATTTTTATTATGAGTTTATCAACTCTTTTTGTTTTTACATTTCCTATTGCTATGATATTATTTATAATAAAAGGTATTTCTATCGGATACACTATAAATAGTATTATTTTGGCACTAAAAATAAAAAGTATAAAAATGATATTAGTAACATTTTCAAAAAATATAATAGTAATACCGGGTACTATAATTCTTTTAATAATAGGTATTAACTATGCAAAAGAAGTTTTATTTCAAAAAAAGAAAAATATTTTACCATTATTTAATAGACATATATTAAATATGTTGCTTTTGATTTTCGGAACAATTTTTGTACAGGCTATTATAAATTTTTTAATAACGAGTTTAATGAAAATGTTGGCTTAAGGAGTCTTTAATGGAAGTTATAAATCAGTATTTAAATTATATAAAATATAAAAAAAATTTATCTAAAAATACTATAGATTCTTATTATGTTGATATAAAAAAATATTTTAATTACTTAAACTCAAATGGTATAGATTTAAAAAGTGTTACTGAAAATGATATAATAAGCTATATTATAAAGTTAGAGTCAAATAAAATATCTCCATCATCTATATCTAGAAATATATCATCTATTAAATCATTTCATGAATATTTATTTTTTAACCATATAAGTATGAATAATCCTGCTAAGACAATTAAAAAGCCGAAAGTATCGAAATATGATATGAATATTTTATCTAAAGAAGAAATCTATTTATTACTAGATTTTAAAATGGATGATAAAAAATCAATCAGAGACAAAGCGATTTTTGAAATTTTATATGGAACGGGAATAAAAGTATCGGAACTTGTTATGCTTGATATTGATGATATAAATTTAAGTTTAGATTATATACATTGTAAAAATACTAAAATAGATAGAATAATACCAATAACTGATGTAGTTAGGTTTTATTTAAAAAAATATATAAAAGAAGCTAGATGTGAAATTGCAAAAGAATATGAAAAAGCATTATTCGTTAATTCATTTGGAAATAGATTTACAAGGCAAGGTCTTTGGAAATTAATCAAAAAAAGAGCAGAATATGTTAATATAAAGAAAAATATAAATCCAAGTATGCTTAGAAATTCATTTGCCATACACCTTCTAAATGAAGGAGCTAATATAGCGGTAGTAGGTAAGATACTTGGAAATTCTAATTTATCTAGTATGCAATCTTATATAGAACATATTGATAATAATATAAGAAAAGAGATAAAAGACAAACATCCTAGAAAAACTAATAAAGGAGGTTTTTTTGATGAGAGTAATTTGGATGATAATAGATAGCGTCGGTATAGGTGAAATGCCTGATTCTAAAGATTTTGGTGATATAGGTGTTAATACTTTAGGTAATATAGTTAAATTTTATAAAGATATAAAAATACCTAACTTAATAAATTTAGGAATAGCTAATATAGATAAAATTGATTTTTTAGACAGTATAGAAAATCCTATAGGTTGTTTTGGTAGATGTTTAGAAGTATCAAATGGAAAAGATACTACTACAGGACATTGGGAAATGACTGGTGTACTTGTTAAAAAGCCTTTTAAAACTTTCGAAAATGGGTTTCCAAAAGATATAATAGAAGAATTTGAAAGAAGAACTAATAGAAAAGTAGTTGGAAATAAACCAGCTTCGGGAACAGAAATATTAGACGAATATGGAGAACATCAAATGAAAACTGGAGATGTTATAGTTTATACTTCTGCAGATAGTGTTTTTCAAATAGCTGCACATGAAGAAGTTATACCTCTTGATGAACTTTATAAAATGTGCGAAATCGCAAGAAAAATAATGATAGGAGATAATGCAGTTGCAAGAGTAATAGCAAGACCTTATATAGGAAAGAAAAAGGGAGAGTTTGAAAGAACTTCAAACAGAAGAGATTACTCTTTAAATCCGTTTGAAAAGACGGTGCTTGATTATATAAAAGAGAGTAACTTAGATGTTATCGCAGTAGGAAAAATAGAAGATATATTTAATGGACAAGGAATAACAGAAGCAATACATACGAAAGATAATATGGATGGTGTAGACCAGACTATAAATTATATCAAAAAAGAAAATAAAGGTCTTATATTTACTAATTTAGTAGATTTTGATTCAAAATATGGTCATAGAAGAGATGTTTTAGGGTATAAGAATGCTTTAGAAGAATTTGATAAAAGAATTCCTGAAATAATAGATGCTATGAAAGAAGATGATATTTTAATAATAAATTCAGACCATGGAAATGACCCTACATATAAAGGAACAGACCATACAAGAGAAAGTATACCAGTATTAGTATATGGTAAAAACATAAAAAACGGAGTAAATTTAGGGATTAGAAAAAGTTTTGCCGATATTGGTAAAACAGTTTCTGATATCTTAAATATAGATAAACTTGAAAATGGAATAAGTTTCAAAGACGAAATTATGTAAAGGAGACAAAACAAATGAATAATATGTTTGAAAAAATACAAGAAAGTACTAATTTTATAAAATCTAAAACTTCTGTAAATCCAAAGATAGGATTAATATTAGGTTCGGGTCTTGGGGTGTTAGCAGATGAAATAGAAAATGCTACTAAAATAAAATATGATGAAATACCAAATTTTCCAGTTTCAACAGTTCAAGGACATGAAGGGTGTTTAGTAATAGGGACATTACAAGGAAAAGAAGTAGTTGCAATGCAAGGAAGATTTCATTATTATGAAGGATACTCACAAAGAGAAATAACTTTTCCAGTAAGAGTTATGAAAGCTTTAGGAGTTGAAACTCTAGTTGTAACTAATGCGGCAGGTGGAGCTAATAAAGATTTCACTCCTGGAGATTTAATGGTAATAAAAGATCATATAAATTTAAGTGGAAGTAACCCTTTAATAGGTGAAAATGATGATAGATTAGGACCTAGATTCCCTGATATGTCTAGTGCATACGATAAAGGTTATGTTGATTTAGTTAAAAAGTGTGCTAAAGATTTAAATATAGATATTAAAGAAGGTGTTTATGCATATTTAAGTGGACCAACTTATGAAACGCCTTCAGAAGTTAAGATGGTTCAAATTTTAGGTGCTGATGCGGTTGGTATGTCTACTGCACCAGAAGTTATAGTAGCATCTCACTCTAATATGAAAGTAGTTGGTATATCTTGTATAACTAATATGGCAGCAGGTATATTAGATCAACCACTTAATCATGAAGAAGTTATAGAAACTACTATAAAAGTAAAATCACAGTTTTTAAGTCTAGTTAAAAGTGTTGTAGAGAAATTATAAGGTGCATCTATGAGAGCATACGATATTATAAAGAAAAAAAGAGATAATAAAGAGCTTACAAAAGAAGAAATAGATTATTTTATAGATAAATATTCAAACGGTGAAATTCCAGATTATCAAGCATCATCATTTTTGATGGCCATATATTTAAATAAAATGAACTCTAAAGAAACTACATATCTAACTGAAGCTATGATGAAATCTGGAGAAATCATAGATTTATCTAGCATAAATGGTATAAAAGTTGATAAGCATAGCACAGGAGGAGTTGGAGATAAAACTACAATAGCTTTAGCTCCAATAGTTTCTGCTTGTGGTGCTCCTGTTGCTAAAATGTCAGGAAGGGGTCTTGGTCATACCGGGGGAACTTTAGATAAATTAGAATCTATACCGGGATTTTCAGTAGACCTTGATTCTGAAAAATTTATAGAGTTGGTAAATAGTGAAAAAATAGCAGTTTGCGGTCAAACATCTTCCATAGCTTTAGCAGATAAAAAAATGTATGCCTTAAGAGATGTTACTGCAACTGTTGAAAATATATCTTTAATATCTTCTAGTATAATGTGTAAAAAATTAGCCTCTGGAGCTGATGCTATACTTCTTGATGTAAAAACTGGTGATGGAGCATTTATGAAGACTTTGGATGATTCTTTTGAACTTGCTAAAGCCATGGTTGATATAGGTTGTGGTATGGAAAAAGAAACTATAGCTATAGTTACGGATATGGACGAACCACTTGGATATGCTGTTGGAAATTCTTTAGAAGTTATAGAAGCTATAGAAACTTTAAAAGGAAATGGTCCTAAGGATTTTGTTCTTCTTTGTGAAACTTTAGGGGCTTATATGCTAGTTTTATCTAAGGTAGCTACGGATTTTGAAGATGGTATTAAAAAAGTAAGAGAAGTTATAGAAAATAAAAAAGCACTTGAAAAGTTAAAAACTTTTATAAAAAATCAAGGTGGAAATCCAGATGTAGTTGATGATTATTCATTATTTGATAAAGCTAAGAATACTTACTTAGTAAAATCTCAAAAAGATGGTTATGTAAATAAGATAAAAGCAGAAGATATAGGTATATCTGCAATGATATTAGGTGCAGGTAGAGAAACTAAAGAAGATTTACTAGACTTATCTGCAGGTATTATATTAAATAAAAAAGTTGGAGATTATGTGAAAGAAGGCGAGACAATAGCTACTATTTATTATAATAAAGAAGATAAATTAGAAAATTCTATAAAAATGATTTTAGATGCATATTTTATAGAAGAAAATAAAATAGATTCTAAAAAGTTAATATATGGTGTGGTTACTAAAGATTATATAAAAAAATATTAAAATATTGATTATAAAAAGTCTAACGTGTAAAAAATAACGTTAGATTTTTTTTATAAAAATACAGTCTAATATTCGACAAAATATTGTATATTTATAATATAAGATTTATAATATATTATAATGAATTTTAATAAGGGAGAAAATTGATGAAAAAAATATATAAATTAGTAATACCTATCTTTATAATATTATTTTTTGGATTCTTATTGTTTACTAAAATAGGTCCTTATGATAAAAATAATACTAAGGATATAGTAGTAGATATACCTATGGGATCTAGTGTTAAAGATATAACGGATATATTATATGATAAAAAACTTATAAAGAGTAAAATGGTGTTTAAGTATAACGTTAAATCTAGTAAAAAAGCATCTGAATTTAAGGCAGGTAAGTATAAATTAAATCAAACTTTGACTAATAATGAAATTATAGATATAATTGCATCTGGAAAAGTTTTTAATGAAGGTATAAAAGTAACTTTTCCTGAAGGATTAACTTATAAAGAAACTATAGATATTTTAGTTAAAAATAATTTAGGTAAAAAAGAAACTTATGAAGCCTTAATAAATAGTCCAAAAGATTTTTATGATAAATTTGAATTCTTAAATCAAGAAGATATAATTTCTTTGGAAGGATTTTTATATCCTTCAACTTATTACTTCAAAGAAAATGCAACTGAAAAAGAAATACTTGAGGTTATGTTATCTCAATTTGATAAGGTTTATGATGAAAAGCTAAAGTTAAGACAAAAAGAAGTAGATATGACTTTACAAGAAGTAATAAATTTGGCATCAATAGTAGAAAAAGAAGCAGTTTTAGATGAAGATAGACCTATTATTGCAAGCGTATTTTTTAATAGACTAGATATAGATATGCCACTTCAATCTGATGCTACTATACAGTATGCATTTGACAAAAGAAAAGAAATAGTAACTTATAATGACTTAGAAATAAATTCTTCATACAATAGTTATAAAAATAAAGGGCTTCCTCCAACTCCTATTGCAAACCCTAGTATAAAGTCGATAGAAGCAGTTCTTTATCCAAAAGAAACTGATTATCTATATTTTGTTGCTAAGGTTGACGGAGGTAATAACTATAGTACTACTTATGAACAACATCTAAAATACGTTGAAGAATATAGGGAAGAAAGAGATAAACTAAAAAAACAAAATTAAAGGATTATGCTTTAAGGTATAATCCATATTAATTATTAAGGAGAAATTTTATGGGTAATATAGTTAATAATTTAGTTGAAAATTATATAAGGGAAACTTTAAAAGAAAAAGATGGATTGTTAAAAGAATTAGAAATATATGCAGATAAAAATAATGTTCCAATAATTCACAAAGAAGTTTCAGAGCTTCTTAGAGTTATACTT
The DNA here is from genome assembly GCA_017889265.1 of Romboutsia sp. Classification (GTDB taxonomy): domain Bacteria; phylum Bacillota; class Clostridia; order Peptostreptococcales; family Peptostreptococcaceae; genus JAGHEK01. The sequence continues at coordinate 30,214 of JAGHEK010000036.1, forward strand.
AAAATAAAAAGACCTAAAAGAATATTAGAAGTGGGTTGTGCTATAGGATATTCTTCTATATTTTTTGCATCATGCCTTGATGATATAGAAATTATAACTATTGAACGAAATCAAGATATGATAAAAAAAGCAAAGGAAAATATAAAAAAAGCAGGATTTAATAATATAACTATAATTGAAAATGATGCAGTTGATGCATTAAAAGATATACATGGTGAATTTGATATGATTTTTTTAGATGCAGCAAAAGGTCAGTATAAATTATTTTATGATATGGTTATAGATAATTTAAAAACAGGTGGGCTTTTAGTATCTGATAATATATTATATAAAGGTATGGTTGCACACGATGATTTTGTTGTCAAAAGAAAAAAGACCATAGTAAAAAGAATGAGAGATTATCTTGATTATATTTCTAATTGTGATTATTTAGATACATCTTTAATACCTATAGGTGATGGAGTAGCTCTTAGTTATAAGAAAGAGGTGTAGATAATGCATAATGTTGAATTGTTAGTAGATGTACTTAATTATGAAAGTTTAAATATAGCTTTAGAAAATGGAGCAGATGCAGTTTGTATAGGAGATGGACTTAAGAATTTTTCTTATGATGATTTAAGAAAAAGTATAGAATTATCACATAATTTAGATAAAAAAATCTATTTATATTTTAATAAGATACCTCACGAAAAAGATTTATTAGACATAAAAAAATATTTAATAAATATAAAAGATTTTGATATAGATGCCATAGTAGTAATAGATGCAGGTACTTTAGAGTTAGTAAAACAAATAATACCAAGTGTTAGAGTGCATCTAAGTGACCAAGCTAATATAACTAATTATGAAACCGCAAAGTTTTGGTATAATCAAGGTATAAATAGACTTATGATTTCAAAAGAATTATCTCTTGAAGAAATAGGACAAATAAGAATTAATATACCTATGGATATGGAAATAGAAGTTTTAGCACACGGCTCTATACTTATATCACATTCTGGTAGAAGTTTACTTAGTAACTTTATAAAAGATAAAACAAACAAAGTGAAAAAAGATTTTGATTTGACTAAAGATACTTATAATTTAGTCGAACAAAAAAGAGAAGGTCAATATTTCCCTGTTTATGAAGATGAAAGAGGAACTTTCCTTTATAATACAAAGGATTTATGTACTTTAGAATATTTACCTGATATCATAAAATCAGGTGTATATAGTCTAAGAATAGATACGAAATTTAAAAATAAAGACTACATAAAAGAAGTCGTAAAAGCATACAGAGTGAGTATTGATAAATTTTATGCACAAAAAGACAAGTGGAAATTTAATCCTATCTGGATTGAAAATTTAAAGAAGATAAATCATAGAGAATTAACATCTGGATTTTATCTTGATGAAATAAAGTTTGATTAAGGAGATAAAATATGAGCAAAAGACCATTAATAATAGGTATAACAGGAGGAACGGGTTCAGGTAAAAGTACTGTCTGTAAGGCTATAGTCGAAAATATACCTAGTGAAAAAATAGCCATTTTAGAGCAAGATGCTTATTATAAAGACCAATCACATTTAAGTTTTGAAGAAAGATTAAAAACTAACTATGACCACCCACTTTCTTTTGATAATCATCTTTTAATAAATCATATAGAAGATTTATGTAATGGAAAGTCCATACAAAAACCAATATATGATTATGAAAAGCATACAAGAAAGCTAGATGAAACAATATTAGTTGAACCTAAAGATATAATAATTGTAGAAGGTATAATGATTTTAGAAGATGAAAATTTAAGAAATAAGCTAGATATAAAAATATATGTAGATACGGAAGATGATATAAGAATACTTAGAAGAATTCAAAGAGATATAAAAGAAAGAGGAAGAAGTGTTGATTCGGTTATAGAACAATACTTAACTACTGTAAAACCTGCACACGACCAATTCGTTGAGCCTTATAAAAAATATGCAGACATAATAATGCCAGAAGGTGGAGAAAATCAGGTTGCAATAGATATAGTAATAAGTAAAATAAAAATTCAATTAGATTAGTATTAACCCCTTAGATATTGTTAAAAATGATATTTAAGGGGTGATTTTATGGCAAGAAAAACAACTTTACCGAAAGAGATGTTAAGAAGGTCTTTTGCTATATTTTTTGTATGTATAGGAGTTTATTTATTTTTAATATATAGAACTTTTAATATACAAATAGTAAAAGGTGAAGAATATAAAAATAAACTAGAAAAACAAAATACTAATAAAATAGAATTAAATAATGGTAGAGGTACTATATATGATAGGAATAATAAACCTTTAACAGATACTAATACTAAAACAGTTTTGATAGTCGATAGACAAAAGTTTTTCAATGATCCAGATTTTAAAAACTTAGTAGAAGAAGCAATTGATATAAACAATGTAAAAGATAAAGAAGATTTAGTATATGATATATCATCTTCTTTAATTGAAATAGAAATCGATAATTTAGATTTTAAATTAGAAAAAGAATTAGAAAAAAACGGAGTAATCGTTGAAAATAGGAATTATAGATATCAAGAGAATGGTTTATTATCTCATACAATCGGATATATAAGTAAATCTGATAATAAAGGTGTTTCCGGTATAGAAAAGTATCAAGAAGACATACTTAATAATTCTAATGAGGAATATGTATCAGTTTTTAAAGCTGGTCAAATAGGAGGAAATGTAGATAATAAATTTGTAAGTAATCTTAATGGAACTGTAAAAACTGTCAAAAAAAATGAAGATGCAAAGCATATAAGATTAACTATAGATAAAGATATTCAAGAGAATTTAGAACGAGTTGTGGATAATGAAAAAAATCCTAGTGTAGCAATAATTTCTGATGTTGAAAAAGGCGAAATACTTGCTATGACTTCAAGACCTAATTTTGATCAATATAATATCGA
>JAGHEK010000037.1 GCA_017889265.1 Romboutsia sp.
AGGTAAAAAAATGAAGTACTTGTATGATGAGATATCTTATATAAGAGGATTAGTTGATGGTTTAGAGATAAATAAAGATACTAAAGAAGGCAAAGTTATAAATAAAATAATAGATGTTTTAGAAAGTTTCGCAGATGCAATAGTTGAATTACAAGAAGATATACAAAAAAATTCTATGAAAATAGAAGAAGGACTTAGTTTTATAGAAATGGAATGTCCGAATTGTAATAATTTAATAGAAATCGATGAAGAAGCACTTTACGAAGAAAATTTGGATATAGTATGTCCAAACTGTGAAGAAGTACTTATATCAGAGTAAATATTATCACCTATTTAGGTGATAATATTTTTTTGCAATAAATAAAAAAAAATAGTAAACTATATTTAAGTAAAAAATTCTTGGAGGTATTTATGAGAATTAATAAAAATTTTGATAAGATAATTCAATTTGAAGATAATATAAATTATAAATTTAAAAATAAAAATTATATACTAGAGGCACTTACACATAGCTCTTATTATAATGAAAATAAAAAATATAAGTTTAATGAAAGACTAGAATTTTTAGGCGATGCAATTTTAGATATGATTATCAGTGATTATTTATTTAATAATGAAAAAGATTTACCTGAAGGAGAACTTACTAAATTAAGAGCAAATATAGTTTGTAAAGAGTCTTTAAGTGAAGTTGCAAAAAATATAAATCTTGGGGAATATATGTATTTAGGTAGAGGAGAACAAGCAACTGGAGGAAGAAGTAGAAGCTCTATTTTAGCAGATGCGTTTGAGGCAGTAATAGCTGCGATATACTTAGATGGAGGCATAGATGAGGCTAGAAATTTTATAATTAAGAATATGGAGTATATAATAAGTTTATCAAGGGAAGGAAAAATATTTAGGGATTACAAAACACATCTTCAAGAGTTATTACAATCTAAGGGATACGTTAATATATGGTATAAAATAGTAGAGGAAAAAGGACCTGACCATAATAAAAACTTTATAACTCAAGTGGGATTTGATGATAAAATACTTGGAGTCGGAGAAGGTAAGAGTAAAAAAGAATCAGAACAGATAGCTGCAAAGGAAGCTATATCGTCATTTAAGGAGATGTTTTAGTGAAAAAAAAGATAATTCCAATATTTATACCACATCAAGGATGTCCGCATGATTGTATATTTTGCAATCAAAAAAAGATTACAGGTATAGAAACTAGTGTAACTCCTAATGATGTAAAAAATATAATTGATGAATACTTAACTACAATAGATAAAGATTGTAGTATTGAAATAGCATTTTTTGGTGGAAGTTTTACTGCAATAGAAATTAATACTCAAAAGAGTTTGCTTAGTGTAGCTAAAACTTACGTTGAAAAAGGTATAGTTTCCGATATAAGGTTATCTACTAGACCTGATTGTATTGATGATGAAATACTTACCATGTTAAAACAACATAAGGTTACTATAATAGAACTAGGAGTTCAATCATTAGATGAAGAAGTTTTAAAAGAAAGTATAAGAGGACACGAAGCTAAAGAAGTTTATACTAGTGCTAGACTTATAAAAAGTTATGGTATTAAATTAGGTCTTCAAATGATGATAGGTTTGCCGACTGATACATATGAAAAATGTATTTATACTGCTAAAGAGTTTGTAAAAATGAAACCGGATTTTGTTAGAGTTTATCCAACTTTGGTGGTAAAAGAAACTGGGCTTGAAAACTTGCTTAATAAAAATTTGTATAAGCCTTTTACATTAGATGAAAGTATAAATATTGTAAAATATATATTAGCTTTATTTTATAAAAATAATATAAACGTAATAAGGGTAGGACTTCAATCTAGTGAGGATATTCAAATAGGAAAGGCTATACTTTCAGGTCCTTATCATCCTGCATATAGAGAACTTGTTGAGTCAAGAATGATTATAGATTATATAGAAGATTTGGTAATAAAAAATAATATTAAAGATAGTGTAATAGTTGAAACTAATAAAAAGAACATATCGAAAATAATCGGAAATAAAAAGTCTAATTTAAATTATATGAAATCAAAATATAATATAAATTTAAAGACTTTAGAGAAAAACTTAGATATTGATAAATTAAATATAATACTTGATGATACTGTTGTTAGAACTACTATAAAAGAAATTTACGATTATTTATATGAAATTTATGATATTTAAGGAGGATAGTTTTGTACTTAAAAAGACTAGAGTTAAAAGGATTTAAATCCTTTCCTAATAAGACAGATATAGAGTTTAAAGAAGGAATAACTTCTATCGTAGGACCTAATGGTAGTGGTAAAAGTAATATATCAGATGCTATAAGATGGGTGTTAGGGGAGCAAAGCATAAAGAGTTTAAGAGGAGAAAAACTAGAAGACGTAATATTTTCAGGTAGTGAAAACAAAAAACCTTCGAATTATTGTGAAGTTTCTTTAACTATAGATAATTCTAATAATGAAATGGATTTAGAATTTAGTGAAATAACTATAAAAAGAAGATTTTATAAAAATGGAGAAAGTGAATTTTTTCTAAACAACAAATCTTGTAGATTAAAAGATATAAGAGAAATTTTTCTAGATACAGGTATAGGTAAGGATGGATATTCTATTATAGAACAAGGTAAAGTAGATGAAATATTAAGCAATAATCCGTTTAATAGAAGAAAAGTTTTTGATGAGGCTTGTGGAATATCTAAATTTAGGTATAAAAAACAAGAGGCTGAAAAAAATTTAAAAAATACTAAGGAAAATCTAGAAAGAATAAACGACATATTTATAGAAATAGAAAATAAATTAACTCCACTTTATAATCAACAAAAAAAGGCTTTAAAATATATTGAATTAAAAGAAGAATTAAAAAAATTAGAAGTAAGTAAATATATAAAAGAGATAGATAAGTTTGAAAAAGAACTAGATGAGTTAAACAAACATAATTCCATTTTAGAAAAACAGATAAATGAAACAAATCAAAAAAAGAACTTATTAGAAAATGAATACGAAAACTTAAATTCGCAAATTGAGGAAATAGATAATTATATAAATAAAGTAAATAACTATATAATTTCTATAAAAGATACAATAACTAAAAAAGAAGCTAATCTTAATTTGATAAATGAAAGAGTAAGTAATTTAAATTCGGATATAGAAAAAAATAAAATTGAACTTGAGGAATTAGAACAGAAAATAAACTACAATGAAAAAGAAATAGATACAATTAATAATTCCAAAATAGAAAAAAATGAAAATATAAAAAGACTTAAAAAGGATTTAGAGGAAATAGAAATTAAAAATTCTGATAAAAAAAATAAAATTCTCGATATATCTGAAAATATAGAATTAAAAAAAGATGAAATAATATCTTTATTAGATAAAAAACAAATTTTTACGGGTAATCTATCTACTGCTAGTGCAAATTTAGAAAATATAAAATCTAGAAAAGGAAGTATAGATTTAGAAAAAAATGAACTTTTATTTTTTATTTCAAATAAGGAAAAAGAAATAGAAATCAGTAATAAAAATATAGAAGATATTTCTTTAAAATTAGATGAAATAAAAAAAGATTACGAAAAATTAAACAATAACTTAAGCTCATTAAATGATGAAAAAATAAAAGTAGAAGAAGAAATACAAAAAAATAAATATTCTTTAAGTGAATATAACTCTAAAAAGAAAATATACATAGAAATGGAAAATGACTACGAGGGATTTAATAAAGGTGTAAAAGAAGTTCTTAAAAATAAAAATTTAAAAGGAATTCACGGGGCATTATCTCAAGTAATAGAAGTTCCATTTGAGTATGAAAAAGCGATAGAATCAGCATTAGGTTTTTATATGCAAAATATAATAACCGAAAACGAGTATGTTGCGAAAGATGCAATAAATTATTTAAAAAAGAATAATTTAGGTAGAGTAACATTTTTACCTATTGATATAATAAAATCTAATAAAATAAATAATTTAAGCACAAAAATTGAATTTATAGGTATAGCGAGTGATCTTATAAAATATGAAGAAAAATATAAAAATATAATAGAGAATGTATTAGGTAAAACCATAATAATAGATAATATGGACGATGCTATAAAATTTGCCAAAGATACCAAACATAAATTTAAAGTAGTTACATTAGACGGAGAAATTTTAAATCCGGGGGGGGCTTTAACTGGAGGAAGCTTAAAGACTACTAACAATATTTTATCTAGAAAAAGGCTTATAAATGACTATCAAGAAAAAATTGATAAGTTAAATGAAATAATAGATATAAATAATAAAAATTATATAAAACTAAATGATAATATAAAAACTTTAAATATAAACTTAGAAAACATTAATATTACAAAAAATGATTTAGAAAAAAATATGATAATAGAAAAAACTAATTCATCTAAACTAAGTGAAGAGTTAAAAAGTCTAAATTCATCTTTAGATAAATTGCAAAAAGAAAATGAAAATCTTTCTATTAATCTAAATTATATAAAAGACAATATTTTTAGTATCGAAAGTGAAATATCTAATATCGAAAAAAAATATAGTCAATGTAAGAAAGATATAGATGATTTAAATATAAAACTTAAAACTTTCAATGAAAACTATGAAGGTGAAAAAGATAAATTTGATAGTTTAAATATAGAATTAGTAAAGGAAGTTCAATCATACGAGTCTTTAGATAAGGATATAAAACGTTTAGAAAATGAAACTATTGACATATCTAAACGAAAAGACAATATTTTTAGATTATTAAATGAGAACGAAAAAAATATAGATATATTAAATAATGATTTTATAAATGAAGAAAATGAACTTATAAATCTAAAAAATGAATTAAATAATAGTAACGATGATTTGAAATTGAAAAATATATCTAGAGAAGAAATAAAAAAATCGTTCGATAAAGTTAGTAGTGAATTAAAAAGTATAGATAGAATATATCTAGATTTAAAAGAAAGCATATTCAAAATAACCTCTAAGATAGATAGGACTAAGAATGTAATTGATGATTATGGACTAAGACTTTTTGAGGAATACGAGCTTACTTTTTTAGATGCTAAAGTTAATTTTGATATGAACTTAGAAGTTGATAAGAAGGTTTTAGATGACCTAAAAAGCGATATAAAAAAACTAGGAAATATAAATTTAGATTCCATAGATGAATATAAAGAAACTAAAGAAAGATATGATTTTTATATTGAGCAAAAAACTGATTTAGAACAATCTATAAACTCTATTGAAAAATTAATAGTTGATTTGGAAAAGAATATGAAAATAGAGTTTGAAGAGAATTTTAATAAAATAAATGAAAAGTTTAAATACGTCTATAAAAGATTATTTGGTGGAGGAGAAGGAGAACTAAAAATAATAGATTCTGAAAATATTTTAGAAAGTGATATAGAAATAAATGCTAAGCCACCAGGTAAAAAGATGAAAAGTTTAAGTTTATTGTCTGGAGGAGAAAAAGCCCTTACGGCTATAAGTATATTATTTTCTATAATACTTATAAAACCAACTCCATTTTGTATACTAGATGAAATAGAAGCGCCTCTTGATGATGCTAATATATATAGGTATGGAGAATTTTTAAAGGAGTTGGCATCAAGTACTCAGTTTATAGCAGTTACTCATAGAAGGGGTACTATGGAAGCATCTGATTTTATATATGGTATAACTATGCAAGAAAAAGGAGTATCTAAGGTTATTAGTCTTAAATTAAATGAAGCAGAGGAAATTGTTGATATTATATAGGAGGAAGAATGTTTAAAAAGTTTTTTGATAGTTTTAAAAAGAAAAAAGAAGAAAGTAATCAAGAAATTGAAGATATTAAAAAAGAAGATGAAATAGAAGAAGAGAAAGCTCAAAAAGAAGTTGAATTAGATGATATGTCTAAGGAGAAAGACGAGATAGTACAAGAAGAAGTTGAACTAGAAAGTTCATCTCAAGAAAATGATACTATAATAGAAAAAGTTTTTGATAGTATAGAAAATGAAAAAAATATAGATGACGAAAAAGTAGAAGAAATTTCAGAAGAAGTAGATAGTGAAGAACTTGATTTAGAACAAGATATTAAAATAATAGAAAATGATACTATTGAAGATGAAACTATAGAAGAAACAGAAGAAGAAAAGAAAGTAAATCTATTTGAAAGATTAAAACAAGGACTAAATAAAGCAAAACAAGGGATAACTGACAAAATAGATAGTGTAATAAAATCGTATACTAAAGTTGATGAAGAATTATTAGAAGAACTTGAAGAAATTCTTATAACTTCTGATATAGGCGTTAATACTACTATGGAAATCATAGAGATATTAAGAGTAAAAATAAAAGAAAAAGGAATAAAAGATCCTCAAGATGTTAAATTAGAACTTAAATCTATAATAGAAGAAATACTTACAGATGATAATTCTAAAATAGATGTTAGTAAATCTCCTACTATAATACTTATGGTTGGAGTAAATGGAGTAGGAAAGACTACTACTATTGGAAAGCTTACTAAGAGATTTAAAAATGAAGGTAAAAAAGTTTTAGTTGCAGCAGGAGATACTTTTAGAGCAGCAGCTATTGAACAATTAGAGGTATGGACTAAAAGAAGTGGTGTAGATATTATAAAACATCAAGAAGGTGCAGACCCAGGAGCAGTTATTTTTGATGCTATAAAAGCTGCGAAAGCTAGAAATATAGATATATTAATTTGTGATACAGCAGGAAGATTACATAATAAATCTAATCTTATGAACGAGCTTGGTAAAGTATTTAAAATTGTTGATAGAGAATTTCCAGAAGCAAAAAAAGAAGTTCTTTTAGTAGTTGATGCTACTACTGGTCAAAATGCAGTAAGTCAGGCTAAAACCTTTAAAGAAGTTTGTGATATAACTGGTATTGTTTTAACTAAATTAGATGGTACTGCAAAAGGTGGAGTAGTTCTTGCGGTTAAGAATGAAATAGATGTACCTGTCAAATTAATAGGTATAGGAGAAAAAGTAGAAGATTTACAAGATTTTGATGCCAAGAATTTTTCTGAGGCATTATTTGGGTAAATTAGTAGATTGAAATGTCAACAAATAAGATTAAAAACTATTGACATTATATCATCTATAATATAAAATACATTGTGTAAAGTAAATAACCTTTACAGTATAGATTTTGGATGTGCATATATGAATATAGAAAAAATGGTAGAAATTGGTTTACTATTTGAACAATATAAAGAATTATTAACTGACAAACAAAAAGAAATTGTATCTTTATATTATGATGAGGATTATTCTTTAGGTGAGATAAGTGAAAACCTAAATGTATCTAGACAAGGAGTTTATGATACCCTAAAACGTTCTGAAAAGATTTTAAAAGAATATGAAAAAAAACTTCATTTAGTTGAAAATCTAAAAAAACAAGAATGTTTTATAAATAATGTGTCTGATAAGATTGTTGATATAAAAAAAGATTTAGAATGCAAGGAATATACTAATTTAATCCCTAAGTTAGAAAATATACAAAAGTTGTGTAGGGAGATGTTGAAATGATATTTGAAGGATTATCAGATAAATTACAAGGGGCACTTAGTAAGTTAAAATCAAAAGGAAAATTAACTGAAAATGATGTAAAAGATGCAATGAGAGAAGTTAAATTAGCTCTTTTAGAGGCTGATGTTAATTTCAAAGTTGTAAAAGATTTTATAAAAGTAGTTCAAGAAAGATGTGTTGGTCAAGAAGTTATGAAAAGTTTAACTCCTGCACAACACGTTATAAAAATAGTAAATGAAGAACTAACAAGCCTAATGGGTGATGTTGCAAGTAAAGTTACAATTTCACCAAAGCCACCTACAATAATAATGATGGTGGGTCTTCAAGGAGCTGGTAAAACTACTACTTCTGGTAAGTTAGGGTCTTATTTTAAAAAGCAAGGTAAAAAGCCTCTTTTAGTGGCTTGTGATATATATAGACCTGCTGCTATAAAGCAACTTCAAGTAGTTGGAGAAAAGTTAGATATACCAGTTTTTAATATGGGTGATAAAGAAAGCCCAATAAATATAGCAAAAGCAGGGTTAAGTCATGCTATAAAAAATAATAATGACTTAGTTATAATAGATACTGCTGGTAGACTTCATATAGATGAAACTTTAATGGATGAGTTAAAATCTATAAAATCTGAAGTTAAACCACATGAAATACTTTTGGTTGTTGATTCTATGACTGGTCAAGATGCAGTTAATGTTTCACAAAGTTTTAATGAAGCTCTTGGAGTTGATGGAGTAATACTTACTAAACTAGATGGAGATACTAGAGGTGGAGCTGCTCTTTCTATAAGAAGTGTAGTTAAAAAGCCTATTAAATTTATAGGTATGGGTGAGAAATTAGATGATTTAGAACCTTTTTATCCTGATAGAATGGCATCTAGAATATTAGGTATGGGAGATATCCTAAGTTTAATAGAAAAAGCACAAGAAAGTATAGATATAGAAAAAGCAAAAGAACTAGAAGATAAAATAAAGAAACAGGATTTAGATTTTGAAGATTTTCTAGAACAAATGGAACAGATTCAAAATATGGGTCCTTTAGATAAAATACTTGGAATGTTGCCTGGTATGGGAAATATAAAAGACCAGTTAGGTGATGTTGATTTACAAAATGGTAAAGAAATAAGAAGAACTAAAGCTATTGTTCAGTCTATGACGATAGAAGAAAGAAGAGATCCAAGTATACTTAATGCTTCTAGAAAAAAAAGAATTGCAAAAGGTAGTGGAACTACTGTACAAGATGTAAACAGACTTATAAAACAGTTTAATGAAATGAAAAAAATGATGAAGATGTTTACTCAAACTCAAAAAAGTATGAAGAAAAGGGGCGGTTTTCCCGGACTTCCTTTCTTTAAATAAATAAAAAAATTTATGGAGGTGACTGTTAATGGCAGTTAAAATAAGATTAAAAAGAATGGGATCAAACAAGAAGCCTTTCTACAGAATAGTAGTAGCTGATTCAAGATCTCCAAGAGATGGAAAATTTATAGAAGAAATAGGATACTACAATCCAGTTTCTCAACCAAAGCAAGTAAAAATAAACGACGAAAAGGCTATAAAGTGGTTATCAAATGGTGCTCAACCAACTGATACAGTTAAAACTTTATTAACTAAAAACGGAGTAATGGAAAAGTTCGAAGCTTCTAAAAAGTAATAGGAGATGAGAATATGAGGGAGCTTATACTTGATATAGCAAAGGCTCTAGTTGATAATCCTGAATGTGTTGAGGTTTCGGAAGTAAAAAAAGATGATGAGATTATCTTAAAACTTACCGTTTCTGAAGATGATATGGGTAAGGTTATCGGTAAACAGGGAAGAATAGCAAAAGCTATAAGAACTGTTTTAAAATCTGCTTCTAAAAGAGAAGGTATAAAAGTTTCTCTTGAGATAGTATAAAGGATTAGGTTTTTGCCTAATCCTTTTTAGTTTAAAAAAGGAGGAAAAGTAATGATAACTCATTTTAAAATAGGGCAAATAGTTAATACACAAGGTTTAAAAGGTGAAGTTAGGGTTTATCCTCTAACTGATGATATAAATAGATTTGATGAACTTAAATATTTTTATCTGGGTAAAGAATTAGATAAATATGAAGTTGAAAGAGTAAGATATAAAGGCAATATGGTAATAATGAAAATAAAAGGAATAGACATAATAGAAAGTGCCGAAAAATTAAAAAATAAATATATATATGTTTCAAGAGAAGAAACAAGAGAGCTAGAAGAAGGCGAATTTTTCATAGCAGATATGATAGGAATGGAGGTTTTTACTGTTGATAATAATTATGTAGGTGTATTATCTGAAGTATTACAATATGCTGCAAATGATGTTTATGTGATAAAAAATGATGAAGATAAAGAGTTTTTAATTCCTGCTACTATGAAGTTTGTTCCAAGTATAGATATAAATGAGAGAAAAATGATAGTAAACCCTATAAAGGGCATGATTGATTAGGTGATTTATGAGATTTCATATAATGACGCTTTTTCCTGAAATATTTAATTCTTATATGAATGAAAGTATTATGAAAAGAGCTGTTGAGAATAATATAATAGAAGTAAATATTTATAATATAAGAGATTTTTCTACTAATAAACATAAAAAGGTAGATGATTATCCATTTGGTGGTGGAGCAGGAATGGTTATGACCCCTCAACCTATATATGATACTTATAAACATATAGTTAAAACTCATAATCTAATAAATCCTAGGGTTATTTATCTAACTCCTAAAGGTAAAGTTCATAATCAAGAAATGGCTACTAATTTATCTAAAGAAGAAGATATAATACTTCTTTGTGGGCATTATGAAGGTATAGATCAGAGGATAATAGATTTAATAGTTACAGATGAAATTTCTATAGGGGATTATGTTTTAACCGGTGGAGAGCTTCCAGCACTTATTTTGATAGATTCGATATCTAGATTAATTCCAGGGGTATTAAATCAAAATGAATCTTTTGAAGAAGAAAGTTTTAAAGATAATTTGCTTGAATATCCACACTATACAAGACCTAGAGAGTTTATGGATATGAAGGTACCAGATGTTTTACTTTCTGGAAATCATAAAAATATAGATGATTGGAGATATAATGAGTCTTTGAAAATAACCAAAGAAAGAAGATATGACTTATATAAAAAAGCTTGTAAAAAATGATAAAATATAGTATAATCTAAGACGTTGAAAAAACGGGCATTCCTCTGTTACATTGGTTCAGTAATTAAGAATGTCTATGATTTAGGAGGATAAAAATGAACGAAATATTAAGATCATTAGAACAAGAACAAATAAAAAATGATGTTCCTAACTTTGGACCTGGGGACACAGTAAAAGTACATGTTAAAATAGTTGAAGGTAAAAGAGAAAGAATTCAGGTATTTGAAGGTGTAGTTTTAAAAAGACAAGGTGGAGGGTTAAGAGAAACTTTCACTGTTAGAAAAATATCTTTCAATGTTGGTGTAGAAAGAACTTTCCCAGTTCACACTCCAAGAATAGATAAGATAGAAGTAACTAGAAAAGGTAAAGTAAGAAGAGCTAAGTTAAACTACTTAAGAGGTAGAGTAGGTAAAGCTGCTAAGATAAAAGAAGCTAGATAATAAAAAACTTTACTATAAATTTTTGAGGACTGATTTTATCAGTCCTTTTTAAATAATTAAATTAATTGGAGGATATACTATGGCAAGAGGAGATAAAATGGGTGAAAATTATGATGATTATTTAAGAGACGATAATCTTCATATAAACTGGTATCCTGGTCATATGAAAAAAACTAAGGATTTAGTTAGAGATAACTTAAAATTAGTAGACGTTGTAGTTGAACTTTTAGATGCGAGGATACCATTTAGTAGCAAAAATCCTGATATAAATAAGTTAGCAGGTAATAAGCCTAGAGTAGTTATATTAAATAAAAGTGATTTGGCAGATAAATCTAAATTAGATATGTGGATAAGATACTATAAAAATCAGGGGATAAAAGCTATTCCAGTAGATACTTTAAAAGGTGTTGGAGTAAATAGATTAGTAGAAGAATGTAAAAACGTAGTAAAAGATAAAATGAATGCACTTAAAGAAAAAGGAAGAAAAGAAAGACCTGTTAGAGTTATGATAGTCGGTGTTCCAAATGTAGGTAAATCTTCTATAATAAATAAATTAACAGGAAGAAAAAGTGCTATAACTGGAGATAAACCAGGTGTAACAAAAGGTAAGCAATGGGTAAGATTAAAAGGAAATTTAGAACTTTTAGATACACCAGGTATACTTTGGCCTAAATTTGAAGATCAAGAAGTAGCACTTAACTTAGCTTTTTGTCGTTCGATAAAAGATGAAATACTTGATATAGAAACTCTAGCTTTAAGACTTATAAGAAAGCTTATGGAAATAGAACCACAAAAATTAAAAGAAAGATATAAACTAGAAAATCTAGGTGAAACAGATATAGAAACTATGGATATGATAGGTAGAAAAAGAGGTTTTATAACTGGTAGAAAAGAACTAGATTATACTAGAATAGCTACTACAGTTCTTAATGAGTTTAGAGACGGAAAAATAGGAAAAATAAGTTTAGAAGTACCAGAAGATATAAAATAAGTGATAAATTGTATAAAAAATTGCGAAAATAGCGAATATTCTATAAAATATTGACCTTCCAAAAAATATAGTGTTATAATAAGTCGAATTGAAATGGGAGGTAATTAAAAACATGAAAGATATAGTAGTAATAGGTTTTGCACTATTTGCGATGTTTTTTGGTGCAGGAAACCTAATATTTCCACCATATTTAGGTGTAATATCTGGAACAGATTGGTTAATTGGATTTTTAGGGTTTGTATTAGCTGATGTTGGTTTGGCACTTCTTGCTATTTTAGCAGCTGCTAAGTGTAATGGTAATGTAACTAAAATAATATCAAGAGCAGGAGAAAAGTTTTCAATAGTTTTAGGTTCTGCAATAATGATATGCTTAGGACCACTTCTGGCTATACCAAGAACTGCTGCAACTACTTTTGAAATGGGAGTTCAGCCACTTTTTGAAGGATTTAGTCCAGTTTTAGTTTCTATAATTTTTTTCATTATGACTTATATATTAACTATAAAGCCTTCGAAAGTTGTTGACATAATAGGAAGCATATTAACTCCTGCATTACTTATAGGGTTAGGGGTATTAATCATAAAAGGTATAATTACTCCAATAGGAGAAATAAGTCAAGGTGCTATGATAGATGATGTTTTTGCAAATGGTGTAGGTCAAGGTTATCAAACTATGGATGCACTAGGTGCTGTAGCATTATCAACAGTTATAATAACTGCTATAACTGATAGAGGGTATAAAACTTCATCAGAAAAAATAAGTGTAGCATTTAAAGCAGGTTTAGTAGCAGGACTTGGTTTATGTTTAGTATATGGAGGATTAACTTTCCTAGGAGCTACGGTTTGTAGTATGTATGATATAGACGCATCAAGAACTGCATTAATGGTAGATATAACTTCTACTTTACTTGGAGGTCCTGGAAAAATAGTATTATCAATAATAGTTACACTTGCTTGTTTAACTACTTCTGTTGGATTAGTTTCTGCAACGGCTCAATATTTTTCTAAAATAACTGATAATAAATTAAAATATGAAGTAACAGTAACTGTTGTTTGTATATTCAGTGCAATAGTTTCAAACTTTGGTGTTGATAGTATAATAAAATTCTCAGGACCAATACTTGATATGATATACCCTGCTACTGTTGTTTTAGTTATTTTAACTTTATTTACTGATTATATAAAAAATGATAATGTATTTAAAGGTGCGACTTATACTGCTTTATTGGTAAGTACTCTTACTATAATTAATAATTTAGGGATAGTTAGTTTACCTATACTTAGTAAACTTCCATTTGCATCTTTAGGGTTTAACTGGATTTTACCAGTTTTAATTGGAGCTTTAATAGGTAATTTTATACCAAGTAAAGCTAAAAATTAATTTAAAGCTATTGCAAGTTGCAATAGCTTTTTTTGGAGGTAGTATGAAAACTGTAAAAGAAATAAAAGCATTTATAGAAACATTAGAAATTAAAGATTATCCTAAATATATAGAGATATTAAAAAATGATGATAGGAAATCTGTTAAAGACTTATCTTTAAAACTTGAAAAGAAACTTTTAGATACAAAAAAAGAAGAAGAAAGACTCGAAAAGATAAATTTTTATGAAAATGAAGGATATAAAAAAGGATACTTATATATAGGTGGAATAGATGAAGCAGGTCGTGGACCGATAGCAGGGCCTGTTGTAGCAAGTGTTGTAGTATTTAAAAAAGATACAAAAATACATAAAATAGATGATTCTAAAAAATTAAGTGAGAAAAAAAGAAATGAACTTTTTGAAATTATAAAAAATGAAGCTTTAGATTATGGTATAGGAATAGTAGATAATAATAAAATAGATGAGATAAATATACTAAATGCCACTATTTTGGCAATGAAAAAAGCTGTAAGTCAATTAGAAAGAAAACCTGATTATTTACTTATAGATGCACTTAATATACCTAATTTAGATATAAATCAAAATGCTATAGTAAAAGGTGATTCTAAATCTATTTCAATAGCAGGGGCTAGTATTTTGGCTAAAGTTACTAGAGATAATATAATGTATGAATATGACAAAATGTATCCAGAGTACGGATTTAAAAACCATAAAGGTTACGGTACAGATGAGCATTATGATGCTATAAGAAAATATGGATTAACTCCTATACATAGAAAAAGTTTTTTAAAAAATATAATTGGCTCTTAGGAAACCTAAGGGCTTTTTTATGTATAAATATTTTTGAAATGACAATAATCACAGAAAAAACGTATAGGAGAAATTTATGAACACTAAAGAAAAAGGTGATTTGGGAGAAGAAATAGCAAAAAAATATTTAGTAAATATAGGAGCAAGTATTTTAGAAACTAATTATAAACTAAAATTCGGAGAAGTAGATATAATAGCAAAAATAGATGATGAAATAGTAATAGTTGAAGTAAAATCGAGAACTAATATAAATTATGGCTATCCTTGTGAAAGTGTAAATAAGAAAAAGATGATGAAAATTATTAAAGTAGCTAATTATTACGTAGTTAAAAATAGCTTAGAAAATAAAAATATTAGATTTGATATTATCGAAGTTTATTTAAAAGGCAAGAAAGTTAATCATATAGTCGATGCTTTTTGTGGAGGATATTTATGTTAAGTATAATAAATTCTAGTAATTTAATAGGAATAAAAGGATTTTTAGTAAAAGTTGAAGTAGATATAACTAGGGGGATACCTTCTTTTAGTATAGTGGGTCTTCCTAGTGTTGAGATAAAAGAATCTAGAGAAAGGGTTAAATCGGCGATATTAAATAGTAAATATAAGTTTCCTACAACTAGAATAATAGTAAATCTTTCTCCAGCAGATATGAAAAAAGAAGGTTCTTTTTTTGATCTTCCTATATCAATAGGAATTTTAAGAGAATTTATAAAAAAAGACGATAATTATCTAAATGAAAGTATGTTTGTAGGAGAGTTATCTTTAGATGGGAAAATTTCTAAAGTAAAAGGAGTTCTTCCTATAATTATTGGAGCAAAAGAAGTAGGTATAAAAAGAATTTTTATTCCTAAAGAAAATATGAAAGAAGCATATTATATAGATGACATAGAAGTATTTTGTGTAGGAAGTTTAAGAGAATGTATAGAGTATTTAAATGAAGATATAAATTTAAATCCTGTAAAAGGAAATTTATCTATAAAAGAGGTTGAATATAAAGAAGATTTTAGTGATATATGTGGTAATTACTTTGTAAAAAGAGCATCAGAAATAGCATCATCAGGAAACCATAATATGCTTATGGTAGGACCTCCGGGCTCAGGAAAAACTATGTTTGCAAAAAGAATGGTAAGTATACTTCCAAAACTTACAAAAGAAGAGATTTTTGAAGTGAGTAAAATTTATAGTAGTGTTGGAATGTTAGATGATGATTTGATTTATAATAGACCTTTTAGAGCCCCACATCATACATCTACATCCAAAGCTATAATAGGTGGAGGTAGTAGTGCTAAACCTGGAGAAATAGTATTATCTCATAGAGGAGTGTTATTTTTGGACGAGATGCCCGAATTTGATAGAAAAATACTTGAAACTTTAAGACAACCTTTAGAAGATAAATTTATAAATATATCAAGAGTAAAACAAAATCTTAGATACCCTTGTAATTTTATGTTAATAGGTGCTATGAACCCGTGTCCTTGTGGGTATTATATGTCAAATCAAGAGTGTAGTTGTAAACCTTTTGAGATAAATAGATATAAAAATAAAATATCAGGACCTTTATTAGACAGATTTGATATATTCGTCGAAGTAAATTCTATTCATTATAGTGAGTTTAATAATAAAAAATCCGAAAAATCAAAAAATATAAGAAAAAGAGTTGAAAATGCTAGAGATATACAAAAAGAAAGATATAAAGGCTCATCTATAAAATATAATGATGATATGTCTTCATCTGAACTAAATAAATATTGTGAATTAGACAAAGAAAGTTTAGATGTCATAAATCTTATATTTGATAAGTATAATTTAAGTAATAGAAGTTATGTTAAACTTTTAAAAGTAGCAAGAACAATAGCAGATTTAGAAGGAGAAGAAAATATAAATCAAAATCATATTATGGAATCTTTTTCTTATAGAAAAGCCTATTATAAATATTTTAAATAGGAGGATTTATGGAGATTAAAGATTTTTATTTATGGTTGAGTTTAGTACCCGGTGTAGGCAATAAAACTATAGAAAATATAAGAAACTTAGGTATAGATATAAAAGATTTATTTTATATGAAAG
>JAGHEK010000038.1 GCA_017889265.1 Romboutsia sp.
CATCATCTCTTCATAAAAAAGGGCTTGAAGTTGAAAAAAATATAAAAAAAATAAGAGAAGATATAGCAAGAACTTTGGGTGTAAAAGAAAAGGAAATATATTTTACATCTGGAGGTACGGAATCTAACAATTCAATAATAAGAGGCGTTTTAGATAAAAGAAAAAATCACATAATAACTACTAAAATAGAACATCCATCTGTACTAGATACTATAAAAACTCTAGAAAAAGAAGGTATAGAGGTAACATATTTAGATGTAGATAGTGAAGGTAAGATAGATATAGATTCTTTAAAATCTAGCATAAAAGAAAATACTATTTTAGTTAGTGTTATGCATGTAAATAATGAAGTAGGTAGTATTCAACCTATAAATGAAGTAGGAAAATATCTAAAAACTTTAAAAGAAAAAGTATATTTTCATGTTGATGCAGTTCAATCTTTTGGGAAAATAAATTTTAAACCAAGTAAGTATAATATAGATTTTATGAGCGTTAGTGGACATAAGATACATGGTCCAAAAGGAATAGGTTTTATGTACATAAAAGAAAGTAGTAAAGTAAAACCTTTATTTACTGGTGGAGGACAAGAGTTTGGATTTAGGTCTGGAACTGAAAATATACCTGGTATATATGGTCTTGGTGAAGCTATAAGGATAACTAATGAAAATTTAGATAAAAATATACAAAAAATCGATAGTTTAAAAAATCTGCTTAAAAGTGAAATATTAAATAATATAGAGAATGTAAAAATAAATTCTCCTGAAGATGGAGTTTGTCATATACTCAATGTGTCTTTTTTAGGTGTAAAGGGTGAAGTACTTCTTCATTATTTAGAACAAAAAGACATATACGTTTCTACTGGTTCTGCTTGTTCATCTAAGAAAAAGGGTAGCCATGTATTAAATGCTATGAATTTATCTAAAGATGAGATAGAAGGAACTATAAGATTTAGTTTATCTTGTTTTAATACAGAAGAAGAAATATTAGAAACTATAAAAGTTTTAAAAAGTTCAGTAGAAGATTTAAGATTTATAATAAAAAAAGGAAGGAAATAAATGTATAATATATTAATTGCTAAATACGGAGAAATCGGAGTAAAAGGAAAGAATAGATATTTATTTGAGAATAAACTTATGAAAAACATAAAAAATATGTTAAAGCCAATAGGTGATTTCAAAGTTTATAAAGAATATGGAAGAATATATGTAGATTTAGAAGATTATGATTGTGAAGAAGTTATAGAAGAAGTAAAGAAAGTATTCGGTATAGTTGGAGTTTGTCCTGCTATAAAAAAAGAAAAAGATTATGATAAATTAAAAGAAACTGCTCTTTTGGTTTTAGAAGAAAAAATAAATCAGGGTTATAAAACTTTTAAAGTAGCATCAAGAAGAGGGGATAAGAGTTTTAATTTGACTTCTCAAGAGATGAGTTTAGATATAGGAGGGTATCTTTTATCTAAAGTAGGCGATAAAATATCTGTAGATGTAAGAAATCCAGAAGTAACTATAAGTTGTGAATATAGAGAAAATCATGTAATGGTTTATAGCGATACTGTAAAAGGTTATGGAGGATTACCGCTTGGTACTAATGGTCGAGCTTTATCTTTATTATCAGGGGGGATAGATTCGCCTGTTGCATCTTGGATGGTAGCTAAAAGAGGAATGGATTTAGAATGTGTTCATTTTCATAGTTATCCATTTACTAACCAAAAATCTCAAGAAAAGGTTAGAGATTTAGCAAAAATTTTATCTAAATATTGTGGAAGAATAAGACTTCATAAAGTTAATATAATAGAAATACAAAAAGCTATAGCATCAAAATGTAAAGATGAAGAAATGACTATAATATCTAGAAGATTTATGATGAAAATAGCAGAGGAAATTGCAAAAAGTAGAAATTGTGATGCTTTAGTAACAGGAGAGAGTATAGGTCAAGTGGCATCTCAAACTATTCAAGGTCTTACTTGTACTAATGCAGTAGTAGGTATTCCAGTATTTAGACCTTTAATTGCGCTTGATAAAACAGAAATAGTAGATATTGCACAAAATATAGGAACTTTTGAAACTTCTATACTTCCAGAAGAAGATTGTTGTACTGTTTTTGCACCTACTAAACCTCTTACTAAACCAAAACTTGATAGAATTGAAAAGTCAGAAAGTGCTTTAGATATAGATAAATTAATAAAAGAAGCGATAGAAAATATAGAAGTAGAAGATATAGAATTTTAGGAGTTGAAAATCAACTCCTATTTTTTAAATACTTTAACTCCTAAATTTTCTATTATCTCAGTAGCTTTATTTATATCTTCGTCAGTTGCATCCTGTATATGTTTAAGCTCATAATTAAGACCCATACTTTCCCATTTATGAACTCCGATAGAATGATAAGGTAAAAGTTCAAATTTTTCTACGTTACTAAGTGTAGATACGAATTTTGCAAGAGATTCTAAGTTTTCTTTATCATCAGTTATAGTAGGAACTAGAACGTGTCTTATCCAAACAGGGATATTTTTTTTATCTAGATATTTTGCAACTTCTAAAGCCTTAGTTATTTCAACACCAGTTAAATCTTTTGATTTTTCATTGTCCATATGTTTTATATCAAGTAAAACTAAATCAGTATTTTCTAAAATTGGGTCTAATTTTTCTATATCAACAAATCCTGATGTATCAAGGCAAGTATGAATTCCTTTTTCTTTTGCCTTTTCAAAAAACTTAGCTACAAATTCTGATTGTAAAGTAGCCTCTCCACCAGAAACTGTTATTCCTCCACCAGATGCTTTCATATAAGAAGAATATTTAGAAACATTTTCTATTAGTTCATCAGCAGTATATTCTTTACCACCTTTTGTATCCCAAGTATCTCTATTATGACAATATTTACATCTTAAAGGGCAACCTTGCATAAAAACTATATATCTTATCCCAGGTCCATCTACGGTACCAAATGTTTCTATTGAGTGTACTTTTCCTTTTAACATAAAACACCTCGTTTATTATATTTTTAAAAAAGAGTGTAGGTAAAACCTACACCCTTATTAAGCCATTTTTCCGTGGAATGTTCTGTTTATAACGTCTAATTGTTGGTCCTTAGTTAATTTTATAAAGTTAACTGCATATCCTGAAACTCTTATAGTTAATTGAGGATATTGTTCTGGATGTTCCATAGCATCTTCTAAAGTAGCTCTATCAAATACGTTAACGTTTAAGTGATGAG
>JAGHEK010000039.1 GCA_017889265.1 Romboutsia sp.
AAGGAAACGAAATTAAGCAATTTAAAACTAATGATGAAAGAAGTCCAATAGATATATTAAAAGAGTTATTAGATGAAGGGTATATACCAAGTTATTGTACTGCTTGTTATAGAAGTGGTAGAACAGGGGATAGGTTTATGAGACTTGCTAAATCAGGTAATATAAAGTATGTTTGCGAACCTAATGCTTTGATGACTCTACTTGAGTTTAGTTTAGACTATGGTGATGAAGAAATATATAAAAAATCACTTGAGGTAATAGAAAAAGAAGTAGAGAATATTCAAAGAGAAGATATAAAACAAAGAACTAAAGAATCTTTAGAAAAAATGAAAAATGGTGAAAGGGATTTTTATGTATAAAACTCCAAATGCAAATAGAAAACATATAGGTATATACGGAAATACTAATAGTGGAAAATCTTCACTTATGAATAAAATATTAAATCAAGACATATCTTTGGTATCTAATGTTGAGGGAACTACTACTGACCCGGTTCAAAAAGCTATGGAGCTTATACCTTTTGGACCTATAGTACTAGTAGATACTGCAGGTCTTGAAGATAAAACTGAGCTTGGAGAAGTTAGGGTTAGAAAAAGTATAGATTTTTTAAAAAGATTGGATTTTTGTATTTATTTAATAGACGGTAAAAATGCAGACATAAATACTTATAATAATTGGAAAAAAGAAGCTAAAAAATATAATGTAGACCATATAGTGGTTGTAAATAAGCTAGATGAATTAAGGGAAGATGAAATAAAAAATATAGAAGCATATTTTGGAAATCCTATTTTTGTATCTGCAAAAAATAATACTAATATAGATAAATTAAAAGATATATTAATAAAAAATCTTAAAGATACCGAAGAAGAAAAACCTATAGTTGGAGATTTACTTCCATATGGTTCAACTGTTGTATTAGTAGTTCCAATAGATTCAGAAGCACCAAAGGGAAGAATAATTTTACCTCAAGTACAAGTTATAAGGGATTGTTTGGACCACGGTATAAAAACTTATGTAGTAAGAGATACCGAATTAAAAGAAGCATTAAACGATATAAAAAATATAGATTTGGTCATAACTGATTCACAAGCATTTAAAGAAGTTGAAAAAATTATTCCTAAAGATATGAAATTAACGAGTTTTTCTATACTGCTTGCAAGACAAAAAGGAGAGCTTGATGAATTTATAAAAGGAACTGAAGCTTTAAAAAAGTTAAAGCCTAATGATAAAGTTTTAATTTGTGAGAGTTGTACACATAATATATCTCACGAAGACATAGGTAGAGTTAAAATTCCTAAAATGTTGGAAAAAATAGCAGGTGGAGAGCTTGACTTTGAGTATAAAGTTGGGTATGATTTTAGTGAAGATTTAAGTGGATATGATTTAGTAATACATTGTGGTGCTTGTATGGTTACTAGAAAAAGTGTACTAAATAAAATAGAAATTTGTAAAGGAAATGATAAAGCAATAACTAATTATGGAATGGTTATAGCATATTTTACTGGAATATTAGAAAGAAGTATAGAAATATTTAAAGGGCTTTAGGCCCTTTTTCTATATGAAAGAGGTAGTGTATGAAATTAAAAAAGTTTTTATGTATGTTGGTATTTTCGTGTTTTTTAGTAGGTTGTGAAGATAATACTAAACAAGAGCAAGTAGAGAAAACTGATAAACTTACAAAAGAAGAACAATTAAAACTTGAACAAGAAATAAAACAAGAAGAAGAATTAGAAAAGAAAGAAGATTTTCTAAGGGATTTTTTTTCATCTAAAAGTATATATTTAGAAAGTTATGAAGATGTACTTGGATTTAATGATAAAGTAAAAAGAAGTATAGAGGATTTACTTGTTATAAATAAAATAGAGTACGTTTCGTCTAAAGATAATTCTTTTATATGTTCTAAAAAAAATGGTTACTCGAAATTTGAAAATGATTATTATGAAATGTTTTTTTCAAATATTGATGTAAATTACAATGATGGTATGGGTAGCTTTGATATTTTTATTGAAAAGCAGTTTCATAAAGATACTAAATTAGAATTTGATAGTTATATATCTTTAATTTATTCAATTTATAAAGAGTTTAATCCATACGTTACACAAGAAGAATTTTTAGAAATATTAAATGAAGCTATAAATAGAGTTATAAATGGTGGATATAATATACCGATAGAAAGTAAGAGTAATTTAGTAAGAGTTAATGTATCTTTAGAAGATAGTACTATTTCCATAAGGCTTTTATTTAGAAAACCAATAGAAACTAAAAAATTAGAGACTACTTTAAAGGAATATAATAGTATAGAAGCGTTTAAAAAAGTAAATACTGAGATTAATCCTGATAAATATATAGATAAAAAGATAAGGGATAAGAATGAAAACTATTTATATACATTATTTTATAGCCAAGATTTAAATTCTAATTTTAGTGAAAATATAGGTTTTAAATTTACTACAAAAAAAGATATTAAAGAATTTAAAAAAGAAAAATATTCTATGATAAATACTAATATAGTTGATTTCAATGAAGAAAGTAGTTATTATCTAGACGATTTAATAGAAAAGTTTAATAATAAATTTTCGTTTTATATTCCTACATATATATCTGGAAAACAGATTTTAGATGAAGTGCAAAGTATCGATATGAAAGAAAAAATACTAAATCAAGATTTCATAAAAGAAAAATACGATAGAATAATTTCACCTACAATTCCAATATCGGGTATTTATGAGCTTAAAATAGACGAAAATAGCTTTACTATTAATATAAAAAGAGATGTATTAGCAGAAGGAATAAAGTCAAAATAATTATATTATGTATTTCAACCTTAAAAAAATGTATTTGACCTATTTGTATATTGATAAATTTATTTAGTTAGATATAATAAAATTATCATCTTGAAAAAAGGAGAAAAAATATGAAATATGATGTAGTTATAATAGGTGGAGGTCTTGGAGGTCTATCTGCAGGGCTAAAGCTTAGTAATGAAGGAAAAAAAGTAGCGATACTTGAAAAACATCATCTTATAGGTGGTTATTCTACTAACTTTAGAAGAAAAGATAAAGAAGGAAATTTTTATAATTTTGACGTTGCACTTCATGGAATAGGTGGAATAAGAAAAGAAAATGCTTTTAATATTCACTTAGGTGAAAATTTAGGCATACTTGATGATATAGAATTCTTAGAAAAACCAGAGACTGCAACTATAATCACTAAAAATGGTGAAGAAAATGATATACCTTCAAATTTCGAAGATTATAAAAACTATTTTATAAAGAGATTTGAAGGTGAAAAAGAAAATATAGAAAGACTTTTTGACTTTTTATTTGCAGTAAAAGAAGATATGAAGGAAGTTGCAAGAGATTCTAAAAGAATGCCAAAATATACAAATTATTTGCAATCTATAACTCTTGATGAATTTTTAAGAGAATATACACAAAATGATGATTTAATAGAAGAATTTTCGTTTTTATGGTTATACTATGGACTTCCTCAAAAAGAATTAAACGCTTCTTTTTATGTTTTACCTTGGCTTTCTTATCATATAGGAGGAACTTATTATGTAAGAGGAGGAGGGGGTAACCTTTCTGAAATATTTGCAAATAAAATAAAAGAAAATGGTTCAGATATATTTTTATCATCAGAAGTCGTAGATGTTGAAGTTGAAAATGATAAAATAGTATGTGTTAAGACTAAAAAAGATAAAATATTTATGGCAGATAAATTCGTTTTAGCTTGTGACCCTAAAGTTATATTTTCTATGATAAAAAATAAAAATGAAAATATACAAAACTATGTAGATGAAATGAATTCATTTGAAAATAGTATAAGTTTAACACAGTTATATTTAGGACTTGATGTTAATTCTAAAGACTTAGGGATGACTAAAGGTGATTATTTTATAAAAGTAAGTGGTAATCAAAATACTTATGAAGCTATTAAAAATGGCGATTATGAAAATATGGATTTTGGGATAACTTGTTATGATGTATTAGATCCAGAATTCAATGATGAAGGAAAAGGCGTAATAACTATAATAGTTGGAGATTTAATTAGTAATTGGCCAGAATACAAAACAGAAGAGTATAAAGAAAGAAAAAAAGAAATTTCAGATATATTAATAGCTAAAGCCGAAAAAGTATTTCCAAATATAAAAGAACATATAAAGGTAATGGAACTTGGTACTCCACATACTATGAAAAGATATACTAATAATTCAGAAGGTGCAGTATATGGTTGGGCACAAAATGATACTCAAGGCGGGTTTGATAGACTTGCATTTAAGACTTGTTTAAAAAATACTTATTTAGCAGGTGCTTGGACTCATCCAGGTGGAGGTTTCGAAGGAGCTATAACTTCAGGTGTTATATGTGGAGAAAAAGTTTTAAGAGAAAAAGAAGAAAAAAACGAAGAAAAACCTAAAAAAGAAATTACTATGGACTTGAGTACTTTTATGCTTGGTATGGCATCTAATTTAAATAAAGAAGTAGCAAAAGGCGAAGATTTAGTATACTGTTTTGATTTCGAAGGTTATGAAAAGTATTATATGGCAATAAAAAATCAAAAGGCAAAGGTATCTAAGACAAAGCCAGAAAAATTAGATGTTACAGTAAAAACTACTTATCAAACTTGGTATGAGATAGCGTTTGAAGGCAAAGATGGAGCAGATGCATTTTTAGATGGAAAAGTAAAAATAGAAGGCTCTCCAGAAGCATTTATGAAACTTCAAACACTTTTTGATACAAGTAGCCCTCAAAAAAAAGAAAAAAAACAAAGAAGATTAAACTCGATAGTAGGAGTTAATCTAGCATTACTTCCTTGGATACTTTATTGGGTTTTAGAAAATACGTTAAATCCTGTAGCGATATCTTTATTAGCCACTTTATCTACTGTAACTTTTGTTAATATAATTAAACCTAAAAAAGAACTAGATTTGCTAGAAACTGTATCATTAGTAGTATTTTCAGCTTATGGAGCATTAAGCGTTATAAATGTTGAATTATTTGAAAAAGTATCTTTATATTTAGTGGATTTTTCTTTAATATTTGCGTTTTTATTTAGTGTTTTAATAAACAAGCCTATAACAGGTGATTATGCAAAATTAGAATATTCTAAAGAAGTTTCTGATACAAAATTATTTTTAGAGATGAATATGTTTTTAAGTGGTATGTGGGCAATAATATTTTCTTTAAACTTCTTAGTTAAAGTAGTATTACCTTCACCAATAAACAATGTCGCTTATTTATTAATAATAGTAGGTTTAGTTATGTCTTACGTTTATCCTAAAAAAAGACTTACTTTATAGGTGATAAATTTTGAAAATAAACATTGAAGAGATAAAAGAATTAGAAGAAACCGAAATAAATATAAAATGTAGTAGTATTACTAAAGAATTATTAAATTTTATAGGAGATTTGGTATCTGACAATCAAAAAATAGTTGGTAATTATGAAGGAGAAAGCTTTTTAATAGAACAAAGTGATATATATTATATAGAGAGTGTTGATGATAAAGTGTTTGCATATACTGAAGATAAATTATATTCACTCAATCTAAAATTATATGAGTTAGAAAAGAAGCTTTCTTCAAGATATTTTTTCAGAGCTTCAAAATCTTGCATAGTAAATATTTCGCATATAGTATCCTTAAAATCACTTTTTAATGGAAGAATACAAGCAACAATGAAAAGTGGAGAATACGTTGTTATATCAAGGTCTCAAGTAGCTCTTTTTAAAGAAAAGTTAGGAGTTAGCAAAAAATGAAATTAGTAAAATATTTTTTATCATTATTTACTATTATGTTTACTACAACAAATATAACATTTTGTATTTTTGACTTTATACTAAGTTCGGATACATCATTTTTTGATGCTACTATTCAAAGTATAGGATTGGCTTTTATATTTTGTTTAGTAATGATTTCACTAGATATACTAAGCAATTATATAAAAATACTTAATAGTAAGTATTATATGTATATTCAGTATTTAATACTACTTTTTATAATAGTTTCTTGGGCGAAATATTTTAAATGGGGAAATTGGAATGATATTAGATATAGTTTTATATTTATTCTTAGTTTTTCTGTGATATATTTATTTATATATATGTTTTTTAACGTTAGATATAAAAAAGAAGATGAAAATTTATCTAAATTACTTTCAGATTATCAAAATGAAATAAAATTATAAATAAAAGGGGTATCATAAACTAAAATGTTTAATGATATCCCTTTTTAGGCTATTTTTTGTCTATTAATTTTCCTTCTTTCATTTCTTTTTTCTTTATATCTATATTGAAATTTTTCTTATAATTTCTTATAGTAGATAAATTTTGATTAGTAACTATTGATATAGCATATCCTTTATCACCTTTTCTTGATGTTCTACCACATCTATGAAGATATTCATTTTTATTAAGTGGAAAATCTAAATTAAATATGTGACTAACTTCAGTTATGTCAAGCCCACGAGAAGATAAGTCAGAAGAAACTAATATATTATTTTTTCCAAGCCTAAAACTATTTAGTGCATTTTTTCTATCTTCTTTCTTCATTTTTCCAGATATACAACAAGCTTTATAATTATGATAATTAAGTTTAGCAGTTATGATTTCTATACTATTTTCGTCGTTTACGAATACTATACAACGTTTAGGTTTAGTAGATGCTATTAATTTTCTTAGTATAGTGAATTTTTCACGTCTTTCACAATGTATATAAGAATGAGAAATATTTTTATTTATAGTTATATTTTCTTTTACTCTTATTATTTCAACATTTTTCATAAATTCATTGCATTTATTTATTGTTTTATCATCTAGACTAGCAGAAAAACCAAGAACTTGCCTTTCTTTTAATGTAGATTTTATTATTTTTTTAATCGTATCTAAATTTTTATCATCTGTTAATATATCAACTTCATCAAGGACTATAGTTTTTATATTATGAGCTTTTAGTTTCTTTTGAGTTATTAAATCTAAAACTCTTCCACAAGTACCAACTATTATTTGAGGCTTTATATTTTTTAAATTATTTATTTGCTTTTTTATATTAACTTCACCGATTAACGAAAAAGAATTAATATTTTTATTAGAATTTGTAGCTAAAAGTTTTGCTTGTTCTGTGATTTGCATTACTAATTCGTGAGTAGGCGCT
This sequence comes from Romboutsia sp., assembly GCA_017889265.1. Taxonomy (GTDB): domain Bacteria; phylum Bacillota; class Clostridia; order Peptostreptococcales; family Peptostreptococcaceae; genus JAGHEK01. Next base: position 7,153 of record JAGHEK010000039.1, read on the forward strand.
AGTATTAATGCTTGAGGCGTTTTTTCTTCTGTTATTTTTTGAAATATAGGTAAAAGGTAAGCTAGTGTTTTACCAGTACCTGTCCCAGAACTTACAAGTAAATCTTTATTTTCTAAAATCTTGTTTATAGATAAATCTTGTACTTTGGTATATTTTTTAATACCTTGTTTTTCTAATGCTTTTATTAAATTATCCATATTACCTCCTTATATATACTTTATAAATTTAACATATTTTTTATTTTATTTGAATTGTTTTTTAGATTTTAATTAATTGTAGAATGGAAAATTCAAAACTATTGACAATAATTATCATTTATATTATCATATAATTAATAATTATTATTGATAAAAATGAAAGGAATATATCGGGTTTTCGGTAAGATTTTTGTTATGAATATTTTAGACGGAGAAAAAGATAAAAATTATATAGTAGAAGATATCTCTGGAAATGATGAAATAAGAAATTTTTTATTTTCTTTGGGATGCTTTGAAGGTGAGAGTATAAGAATAATAAAGAAAATGAAAACGAATACTATCGTAAAAATAAAAGATGGAAGATATGCGATAGATAAAGAACTAGCTAAAATAATAAGCATAAAGGAGGGACGATAACTATGAAGATAGCTTTAGTTGGAAATCCTAATAGTGGTAAAACAACTCTTTTTAATGCTTTAACAGGAAAACAAGAATATGTAGGTAACTGGGCCGGAGTTACAGTAAGCAAAAAAGAAGCGAGTTTAAAAAAGAGTTTTAACAAGGAAGCGATAGTTACGGATTTACCAGGAGCTTATTCTATTAGGCCTTTCACTAGTGAAGAAAGTGTAACTGTTGATTATATAAAAGAACAACATGTAGACGTTATAATAAATGTTGTTGATTCAACTAATTTAAATAGAAGTTTATTTTTTACAACTCAAATACTAGAGTTAGGTATACCGGTTGTTGTAGCTTTAAATAAGGTAGATATATTAAAAGGTAATATAGATATAAAAAAATTAGAAGATAAGATAAAGTGTAAAGTAATTCAAATATCTGCCTCAAAAGAAGAAGGACTTGAAGAGTTAATAGATGATGTTTATAAAGAATCTAAAAATGAAGAAAAATTAGAAAATATTTTTAAACTAGAAGATATTAAGGATTTAAAAATACAAGATAAGAAAAGGTTCAAAATAGTTAATGAAATATCAAAGGAAGTATTAACTAATAATGAATATGAACAAAAAGAAACTTTAGAGGACAAGATAGATAAGTTCGTTATAAATCCTATAATAGGAATACCTCTTTTTATAGTGGTTATGAGTTTTATATTCAATTTATCTATAAATACATTAGGTCCATTAATAGCAGACAATTTAGTAGCTATAATACAAACTTTTCAAGAAAGTTTAAAAGGAATATTAGCCAGTAATGGAGTTAATGATTTTTTAAATGAATTATTAACAGACGGTATAATTGGGGGAATAGGTGCTGTATTAGGATTTGTACCACTTGTAATGATTTTAATGTTCTTACTTGCATTGTTAGAAGATTGTGGATTTATGGCTCGTATAGCTGTGATATTTGACCCTATATTTAAAAAGATAGGTTTATCAGGAAAATCTATAATACCTATGGTAGTTGGATATGGTTGTTCTATACCTGGTATAATGTCTGCAAGAACTATAAAAACAGAAAAACAAAGACGTATGACGATACTTTTAACTCCTTTTGTTCCTTGTGGGGCTAAAGTTCCTATAATAGCGTTTTTTACAGTAGCATTTTTTCCAGACAATCCTCTTTTATTTCCACTTGTTTACTTAATTGCTTTTACTGTTATTATTTTAGTAGGACTATTAATGAAAAAAGCTATGCAAGTTGAAGATATAAAAGACTACTTTATAATAGAATTACCTAGTTATCGCATACCAAGTGCAAAAAGAGCCTTCTTTAGAATGCTTGATACAGCTAAGGATTTTATAAGAAAAGCTGGAACAATAATACTTATTTGTAATACAGTAGTATTTATGATGACTTCATTCGATTTTAGCTTGAATTTAGTAGGAGAACATATAGATAATTCTATACTAGCAACTATCGCAACTCCTTTATCGGTGCTTTTAATACCTATTGGTATAGGTACTTGGCAATTAACTGCAGCAGCTATGACAGGATTTTTAGCAAAAGAAGAAGTTGTAGGAACTTTATCGATAGTTTATGCTATGTCAGGAGCAATAAACGAAGATTTTGAACTTATAAATTCTGTTGTTGCTAAGGAAGCTATGGGAATAACTCAAGTAGTTGCACTATCTTTTATGTTTTTTAATTTATTTACACCACCTTGTTTTGCAGCAATAGGAGCTATGAAAAGTGAATTAAAGTCTAATAAAGTTTTATTAAAGGGAATATCACTTCAAATCTGGGTAGGATATATGGTATCCATGATTGTTTATCAAGTTGGAAGTATACTTTTCTATAAAAAACTTGGTGAAGGATTCTTAGTAGCTATAATACTTGTTGTAATTAGTTTATTTGGAATACTTAGCATAACAAGAAGAGCTAATAATAAAAATGAAAGTATGAAATTAAATATAGAATAAAGAGAGTGTGATTTATTTGCAAAATTTAATTGTTATATCAATAATATCATTAATATTATTTTTAGCTATAAAATCAGTAATCAAAGATAAAAATAAAGGTGGATGTTGTGGTTGTTCTCAAAGAGATATGTGTAGTACAACTTGTAATAAATATAAAAAATAAAAACCCATTAATGGGTTTTTATTTTTTATTCATCATAAAATATATTGGAAGACCAAGTAAAGTAAGACAAAGACCTATAAGAGCATAAGATGTTTGTGTAAATAAAGTACTTAGTACTACAAATAATCCACCAAGTATAGCTATTATAGGAACTATTGGATATAAAGGTACACGATAAGGTCTTTCCATGTCTTTTTTATTAATTCTAAGTATTATAACAGCGACAAAAGTCATTATGTAAAATACCCAAACTATAAATGTAGTTATATTAGTTAAAATGTCAAAGCTACCAGTTAATGCAAATAAACAAGATATTAAAGCAGTTGCCCATATAGCATTATTAGGAACACCTTTATCAGATATTTTAGATAATAAATTATTCAGAGGTATTTGTTTTTCTTCTGCTAGTACAAATAAAGCTTTAGGTCCTGTAAGAAGTAATGCATTTAATGTACCAAATACAGAAATTAATATACCAACAGTTACAAGCATTCCACCTGTTTTACCAAATATAGTAGTAGCTACATCTGATGCAGGAGAAGTAGAAACAGCTAATTTATCTGCAGGTAATACCCAAAGATAAGCTATATTTATTGCTACATAAACTAACATAACAGAAGAAATACCAAGTATTATTGCTTTAGGTAAATCTTTTTTTGGATTTTTCATCTCTCCAGCTAAATTAGCAGCGCCTAACCAACCTTCATAAGAAAATAATACAGCAAGTAAAGCAGTACCTAGACCTGAAGCTAAACTAACATCAGGATTAGTCATAGGCATAAGATTACTTGAACCACCTTCACCTTTTATAAATCCAAACACCACGATTAATAGAAGTGGAACTAATTTACATATAGTAGATATTACTTGTATAGATCCACTAGTTTTAGAACCCATAGTATTAACTAATGCTATAAATAGTATAGTAGATATTGCAATGAAAGAAGTCATACTTTCATTTAATCCTAAGAAAGAAACTACATTAGTAGCAAATATAACACCAAGTGCAGATATAAGTCCAGGATAATATAGTATAGATAACATCCAACCAGTTAAAAATCCTATAACATTACCATAAACTTCTTTTAAGTAAACCACCATACCACCAGTTTTTGGTATAGCAGCAGCTATTTCAGCGCAAGTAAGACCAGCAGCAATAGTTATTATACCAGCTATAATCCAAGTTAAAATACCAAGACCAGGAGCTCCGGTTGCACTAAATACTGCATTTGGCTTGAAAAATATACCCGATCCTATAACAAGACCTATAACTGTAAATAATGCAGTCGAAAATCCAAGGTTTTTTTCAAGTTCTTTATTTTCTTTCATATAAGCCTCCTTTAATTTATTGAATTTTTTGAAAATTTAATTAACTAAATTATAATACAAATAAGTTTAAAAATAAAGTATTTTTTATTAGCAAAGAATAATTTATAGCTTTTAAAATATAATAATAAAAAGACTTTATTAAGTATATATATTATATAACAATATTAAATTATTTTGTAAAAATATGTAACAAATTAGTTACATATTAAAAATAAATATTGATATATAAATTTTACTTAATTATAATTAATTTAAATAATTAAGAAAGGAGTATGTCAAAAGGATTTTGGCAGAATTAATAATTTGACAAAAGGCAATTATACTAAATATATGATATTATTTTTCTTAGTTATTTTAATATCAGCTTTAGGAATTAAGTACTTCAACGATAATTATATTTATACAGATACTATTTCTGAGAATATATTTATAGAAAATATAGACGTATCTTTGCTAAGTAAAGAAGATGCACTTAAAAAATTAAAAAATGATATAAAAATAAATGATATAACTCTTAAATATAATGATAAAGAGTATAATATAACTCCTAATGATTTTGATTTGAAATATAACTTTGAAGAATTAGTAGATAAAGCATTTTATTATACTAAAACAGATGATTATTTTGAAAATGTAAAGAGATTTTTTAATCTAAAAAATAACAAAAAAGAGTTTAGCATAACTCCGACTTATGATGAAGCTAAGTTAAGCGCTATGATAGATAATATATCAAAAGATATAAATATAGAGGTCAAAGATGCTACTGTTTATATATCAGATAGTGGAGATGTATCAAAAACTAAATCTCGTACTGGCTTAGAACTTGATGTAGTATCTGCAAAGGAAGATATATATAATGCTATAAAAAGTAAAGAAGATAAAATAATAGAACTTAATGTAAAGGTTATAGAACCTAGAATTAGTACTGATGATGCAAATAGTGTTAATGCACTTTTGGCAGAATACACTACTAAGTTTTCAACTAGCAATAAAAATAGGTCAGAAAATATATCAATAGCTGCTCAAAAAACTAGTGATGTTGTTTTAATGCCAGGAGAAGAATTCTCATATAATACTCTAACAGGTAGAAGAACAAAAGCCAATGGTTATAAAGATGCGCCTGTTATAATAAATGGCAAGTTAGAAGAAGATATTGGAGGAGGAGTATGTCAGGTATCTAGTACTTTATTTAACAGTGTTATGTACTCAGGTCTTGATATAACATCAAGAAGAAACCATTCATTAAAATCTAGTTATGTACCTATTGGACAAGATGCTATGGTTGCAGATGGTGGAAGTGATTTTAGATTTAAGAATAACTATAATCACCCTGTATATATAAAAAATATTGTACATGATGGATATATAACTTCTAGAATATATGGAAATATAGAAGATAAAAAAAATATAACTATAAAAGTAGATGCATACAAAGAAAATGGTCTTGATGCAGCTAAAACTTATATAGAATATAGGGATGAAAGTGGAAATATTACTGATACCGAATATATAGGTAAAAGCATTTATAAAAATCCTAAATAATACCGTTTATTTTAACGGTATTTTTTTATTTTGTAAAATTTTTATAGAATAGAAAAATTAATATTGATATAATAGATATTATAATTTAAGAAAGTTTGGTGAATATATTTGTACATAGTAGGAAATAGGTATAAAATTATAGATAAAGACGAAATATATCCTAATAATTTATATAAAGCTCAAGATACATTTTGTAATAATTTAGTGCTTATAAATATAATAGAATATAATAATTACGTGAACAAAAATTTTTTAGAGAATCTTATTGATGAAATGACACATCTAAAAAGTCTAAAATTTCCAGGTATATTAGAAATTATAGATGTTGGAGTTTTTAAAACTGAAAAAACCTATTATTATATAGTCAGCCCATATTATAATGGGATAACTCTAGAAAAAATGATTAAAGAAAACCTCTTAAATAGAAAGTATATAATAAAGATTTTCAATAAAATATTAAAAACATTTGAGTTTGCAGAAAATAATAATATTTATCATGGAAGCTTAAATCCAAAATTAATAATGATTGATAGTAATTTTGATGTTAAAATAGCCAATTTTGGTATAGTAAAAGCCAATAATGGTATTAACATAAGAAATAAAGATACTAAAGTATATTTATCTCCCTCACAAATTTGTATAAACTATACAGATATACAAAGTGATTTTTATTCTTTAGGTATAATTTTATTTGAAAGTTTATTTAATAAATTACCATATAAAGTTTATGATGAAGATGAAAAAATGTTAAATCTAATAGATAAAGGTATCGATTATTCTAAATTTAATTCAAATGAATCGAATAAAGATATGATAGATATAATAAATAAGTTATTAGCTAGAAAAGATAAATATCAAAATGTTAAAGAGATAATAGTTGATATAACAGGTCTTATGTATGATGAAGTTAATATCAACAATGTTGATATGGTTATCCAAAAGGAAGTTGAAGTAGTTCGTAAGAAACGAAAAAAATATAAATATAAAAATAAGATAATAGCTATAATAATTATTATATTAGTAATAATATCTAGTTTTTTTGCAGTTTTTCAGTAGAGGGATAGTATGAGATTAATAACTATAAATTCAAATGAAATGGACAAATCAATAAAAACGAAAGAAATACTTATAGAAAAGTTAAAAAATAAAGGGTTTTTAGTTAGTGAAACTATAAAGAAAAATACAGAGTTAATAATATCTATAGGTGGAGATGGTTCATTTTTAAAGACTGTTAAGGATTTTAATTTCCCAAACATACCGATAGTAGCTATAAATACAGGACATTTAGGTTTTTTTGCAGAGTTAGATCCTGATGGAATAGATGAATTTTTAAGTATATATGAAAATAAAGAATATTTTATTCAAAATATTACTTGTTTGAGTACAACAATATTTACTAAAAAAGAAAGTGTTAATATAAGTTCGGTAAATGAAGCTGTTATAAGAAATATTTATTCAAGGACAATACATTTAAGTATAAAAGTAAACGAAAGAAAGATACAGAATTTTAGTGGAGATGGAATTTTAATATCAACCCCTATAGGTTCTACCGCATATAATTATTCAGCAGGTGGGAGTATAGTAGATCCGGCTTTAGATGTGTTACAATTAACTCCTTTGGCGCCTATGAATACTACAGCATACAGGTCATTTACATCTAGTATAGTGTTGCCTTGTGATTATGAAATTAGTTTAATACCAGAAAATAATTTTGAAAACACGATACTGATAGTAGCAGATGGAGTAGAGTATAAATTTGATGAAATAGAGTATATAAAAATAAAAAAATCGGATGAAAAAATACTACTGTTAAGAAAAAATAATTATGAATTTTGGTCAAGAGCATGCGAAAAATTCATATAAAGGATTTAATCTTTTATGTGAATTTTTTTATTGAATAATTTTTTGAAAAAAATTTATACAAATTAATTATTTGAAACAATTAATTGAATTTTATAAAATTAAAGTATAAAATGGGATAAAAATATAAAATTCCGAGTAGAATAAATAAAAAATAACAAAAACAATTCAAATAAACACAAAAATATGTTAAATTTATATAAAACAAACATTGGAGGAATATTAATGAATAAAAATATAGACCTAACAAAAGATAATATATCAAAAACATTAATAAAATTATCTCTCCCAATTATGGGTACATCATTTATACAAATGGCTTATAATATGATAGATATGATGTGGGTTGGTAAAATAGGTAGTGATGCAGTAGCAGCAGTAGGAACTGCAGGATTCTTTCCTTGGTTAGCAATGGCATTCATATCTATATCAAAAGTAGGTGGAGAAGTAAAGGTATCTCAGAATATCGGTAAAAAAGATGCAGAAAAAGCAATGTTATATACTAAATCATCTTTAGAAATAAATATATTATTAGCGATAATATATACATTAGTACTAATAATATTAAAAGAACCTTTGATAGGATTTTTTAATCTAGGAGACGAAAATGTTATATCTATGTCTGAAAACTATTTGATAATAATAGCACTTGGAATGATATTTACATTTTTAAACCCTGTTCTAACAGCAGTATTCAATGGAATGGGAAATAGCAAAACACCATTTTTTATAAATACTTTTGGATTAATAGTAAATATAATACTAGACCCACTTCTAATTTTTAATTTTGAATTAGGTGTAATAGGAGCAGCAATAGCTACTACACTTGCTCAAATGATAGTTACATTATCGTTTATATTCATAATAATTAAAGAAAAGAACAGCTATTTTAAATTTAAATTATTCAAAAATATAGATTTTGATGCATATAAAAAATTGATTGATTTAGGTATACCTGTAGCTTTACAAAATGGACTTTTTACAATAATCGCTATGATAATAGGTGTTGTAGTAGCATCATTTGGTCCGGTTGCAATAGCTGCACAAAAAGTAGGGTCTCAAATCGAATCTATTTCTTGGATGGTATGTGAAGGTATTGCTTCGGCGCTATCTAGTTTCATAGGTCAAAATTATGGTGCAAAAGAGATAGACAGAGTAGAAAAAGGATGTGGTATAGCACTTTTATTTTGTACAGCTTTAGGAATTCTAAACACATTCTTACTTGTATGGTTTTCAAATGAAATATTTGCTTTATTCATAAATGAAAAAGATTCAATAGAAAAAGGTGCATCTTATTTAACTATTATTGGTTACTCACAAGTTTTTATGTGTTTAGAAATAGTGGTTGCTGGTATATTCAGAGGTCTTGGTAAACCTCTTATTCCATCGGTTATAATGATTATATTAACTGCTATTAGGATACCTATGGCATATATTTTATCTAATTATATAGGTATTGACGGTGTTTGGTGGAGTTTAACTATAAGCAGTATATTAAAAGGTATTTCACTTTATTTAATCTTCATCTATATGATTAAAACAAAAATAATATATAAAGATAATTAATAGTTCTAAAATACTCATTTTTTAATGGGTATTTTTTATATGATGAATTATCATATTAAGTGCAACACCTAAAAGTTGATAAAAAAATAGATCATAAGTTTATGTTCATGTTACAGTAATAATAACCACAAAATCACTTTACATGAAAGGACATAAAA
>JAGHEK010000040.1 GCA_017889265.1 Romboutsia sp.
GGATATAAAGAAAAATTTTATGAAATATTTATAGACGAATATCAAGATAGTAATTTCGTTCAAGAGGTTTTACTTAGTGCGATAGCTAAAACTGATATACCAAATAGATTTATGGTTGGAGATGTTAAACAAAGTATTTATAGATTTAGACAAGCTAAGCCTGAGATATTTTTAGAAAAATATAATAATTACGATGATGATTACGATAGCCTAAATAAAAAAATAATGCTTTATAAAAATTTTAGAAGTAGAGAAGAAGTAATAGATTGTGTAAATTATATTTTTGAAAAAATAATGAGTGAAACAATCGGAGAAATAGATTATAACGAAAATGAAAAATTAAATTTAGGTGCATCATTTAAAAAAGATGATATAGAAAGAGTAACTGAAATACATCTATTAGAAACTAATACAGACGAAGAAGATTTGGAAGAAGAACTTACTAATATTCAGTTTGAAGCTAGAATGGTAGGGAAAATAATAAGGGATTTAGTAGATAATAAAACTAAAGTATATGATAAAAAAATAGATGATTTTAAAGATATACAGTATAAAGATATAGTAATACTTATGAGGTCTACAACTTCTGGAGATATTTTTGTTGAAGAACTTATGAATATGGATATACCTACACATATAGAAAGTAAAGACGGATATTTTGATACACTTGAAATAAAGCTTATTATGAATCTACTTAGAGTAATAGATAATCCTATGCAAGATATTCCAATACTTTCTGTTTTAAAATCGAGTATTTTTTCATTTACAGAAGAAGAACTTATAGATATAAGATTAGAAGACAAAGAAAAAAGTATATACGAATGCTTAAAAAATTTATCTAAAAAAGAAACGGAGCTAGGAATTAAATGTTTAAATTTCATAGATAAAATTTCTTTATATAAAGAAAAATCCCTATATATGAATACAGATGAACTTTTATGGTATCTATATAATGATACAGGATATTATGCATATATATCGGCTCTTCCTGGTGGAACTCAAAGGATAGCTAATTTAAAAATATTATTTGAAAGAGCTAAACAATTTGAGGAAAATAGTTTCAAAGGTATATTTAATTTTATAAACTATATAAATAGACTAAAAAAATCTAATATGGATATGTCAAATGCAAAAACTCTTGGGGAAAATGCAAATGTAGTAAGAATAATGACTATCCATAAAAGTAAAGGTCTTGAATTTCCTTTTGTAATATGTGCTTGTATGGGAAGAAAATTTAATACTAGTGATTTTAAAAATGATATTTTATATCATCATAAATTAGGTTATGGACCTCAATTAGTAGATTATAAAAGAAAAATATCTTATCCAAGTATAATAAAGGAAGTAATAAAAAGACAAATAACAATAGAAAATCTATCTGAAGAAATGAGAGTTTTATACGTTGCATTTACTAGAGCAAAAGAAAAACTTATAATAACAGGTAATATTTCTAACGTACATAAAAAGTTAGAGTATTGGAATAATGATTTAGATAAGATTACTTTTAATAAAATATTCAAATCTAGCAGTTTTTTAGATTGGATAATGATGTCTGTTATAAGACATAATGATTTAAAAGAATTTATAAATGATTATGATATTTATAACGATACAGTATATGATAAATCTAAGTGGAAAGCTAAAGTTTGGAATAAATCTAATTTAACTTTAGATAAAAAAGTAGAAAATATTAAATCTAATATTTTTGATGATATACTATTAGAACAAAAAGGCAAATATTTTGATGAAATATCTAAAAAACTAGAATATATTTATCCACATAAAGATTTGATAAATAAATCTGCTAGTATATCTGTTAGTGAAATAAAAAAAGATGAAGAAAACTATGAAAATATGTTTGAAGAAAAAGTATCTTTAAAAAGACCAATGTTTATAGAGAATAAGAAGTTAACTAGTACAGAAAAAGGACTAGCTATGCACTTAGTTATGCAAATAATAGATACGAATAATATAAATACTATACAAGATATAAACAATCAATTAGAACACTTTGTGGAAAAAGGAATTCTAACAAGTAACCAAAAAGATGTGATAAACCCATATAAGATAATAAAGTTTTTTAAATCAGATTTAGGAAAGAGAATGTTAAATTCTAGTTTCGTAAAAAAAGAACAAACTATATACTCAAGAATAAAAGTAAGTGATGTATATGATGAAGTTAAAACTGATGATACTATAATGTTAAGAGGTATAGTTGATGTTTATTTTGAAGAAGACGATGAAATAGTGATTATAGATTATAAAACCGATTATGTAACTGAAGAAAATAAACTAGAGATAATAAATAAATATAAAAAACAAGTTGAATTATATAGAGAAGCTATAACTAATTTAACTGGTAAAAATGTTAAGGAAACTTACCTATATTTATTTGGAATAGATGAAGCGATTTCAATATAAAGGAGAATTTTATGGACAAAATAGTAATAAAAGACTTTGAAGTCTTTGCAAATCATGGAGTATTTCAGGAAGAAAAAAACTTAGGTCAAAAATTTATTCTTAGTATAGAATTATATCTTGATACTAGGTGTGCAGGAAAGACTGACGATTTAACTAAAAGCATTCACTATGGAGAATTGTTAAACGACATAGAAAAAGAATTTACTAAAACTTCTTACGATTTGATAGAAAGAGCAGGAGAAGAAATTTGTGAATTTATACTGCTTAATTATTCCCTAGTAAAAGAAGTTAAACTAACACTTAAAAAACCATGGGCACCAGTTCGAAAAAATGTAGATTATGTAGCACTTGAAATAAAAAGAAAGTGGAATGATGTTTATATAGCATGTGGAGCTAATATGGGTGATAAAGAAGAGACTATAAAAAATGCGATAGAAAAATTAAAAGAATATAAAGATATAAAATTAAATAAAGTTTCTAATTTTTATACTACAAAACCTGTTGGATATGAAAATCAAGATGATTTTGTAAACTGTGCTTTTTATATACAAACTCTAAAGACGCCTTCAGAACTTATGGATACATTACTTGATATAGAAAAATATTTTAAAAGAGAAAGACTTATAAAGTGGGGTCCTAGAAC
>JAGHEK010000041.1 GCA_017889265.1 Romboutsia sp.
TTCGGTATGGGAACAGGTGTATCCTCTTTGCTATTGTAACCACATTTTTAATTTTTTTGTCGTCCCTTAGGACAAGTATTATATTATCATCTTATTTTTACTAAGTCAACACTTTTTTAAAATTTTTTTATAATTTTTATAAAAAATTTAAACTAGCTATATCTTATGCTAGTTTAAATCATTTATATCATCCATATTATTTTTATAATCTTTATTTTTATTATAAAATTTATAACCTAAATAAATAATAAATAATATAATAATTACAAATAATATTTGTGTGTATCTTGATAAGATTATAGTTATCTTATCCATATTATCCCCTATAAAATATCCTAGATTTATTAATAAAGTATTCCATATACCGATACCTATACTCGAAAATAAAATAAAATAGAAAATATTCATTCTAGTAACACCAGCTATTATAGATATAAAAGTTCTAGCCACAGGTATAACTCTAGATATCATCACTGAATATTTATCATATTTCTCCATCCATTTATTAGATTCTTTTATAGCTCTTTTAGTTTTAGGATATTTTTCTTTAAGCTTATATAAAAGAGGATTTCCAAATTTATATCCTAAATAATAATTAGTTAAAGAGCCTATAATACCCCCTAATATAGAAACAGCTATTACAGAAACTATATTAAAATCAAATTCAAGAGCCAATATTCCAGCAAACGGTAGTACTACTTCACTTGGTATAGGTATATTTGCATACTCAAGAGCTACTATCAAAAATATACTAAATAAACCATAATTAATAACTATTTCTCTTATAAAAACTTCTAAATCCATTTTACCTCCAAAATAATATATATGTAAATTTTTTTCAAAATATGATATTATAGCTATGTATTTTTATATTTTAACATTTTAAATTAATTTTATCAATGGAGATGATGCGTATCAAAAATTTATTAAGTAGTATATCGAAAAATAAAAACGTATGTGAGTTTATAAGATTTGTTATAGTAGGAATTATTGCAACACTTATACACTATATTATATATTTTATGTTTCAAACTATAAATGTACAGTATAATATATCCTATACTATTGGATACTTTTCAAGTTTTGTATTTAATTTTTTTGCATCAAACTTTTTTACATTCAAATCGAAACCAAATTTAAGTAAAGGTATAAAATTTTTTATAGCTCATGGATTTAATTATACTCTACAAATATTCCTACTTAATTTATATATATTTATAGGTATAAATCAGAATATCGCACCTTTATTTGTATTTGTTATATCAATTCCTATCAATTTTATATTCGTTAGATTTGCACTAAAAAAATAAATCTGGAAATCCAGATTTATTTTTTATTAACTATATTAGATATTATATAATTAGGTCTTCCCTTTATTTCTTCATATATTTTAGATATATAATACCCTATTATACCCAAACTAATCATTATTATACTTCCTATTATAAGTAATAACATTATAACAGTTGTAAAACCTTCTTTTGCTTTACCTATAAAATTATAATATAAAGATTGAATTCCAAGTCCTATTGAAAATATCAAAAACAACACTCCAAATATAGTTACTACTTGCATAGGAGCAGTAGAAAAAGAAGTTATATTTGATATTGCATATTTTATTAATTTTATAGGTGTCCACTTAGTTTCACCGATTTCCCTATCATTTACATCATAATATATTTGTATAGATTTAAAACCTATCCAAGAAGATAAAGCTCTAAAAAATAAATGTTTCTCTTTTATATTTATAAGTACATTGACTGCTTTTCTATCTAATAATTTATAATCAGATGCATTATGCATATCTATCCCAGAAAGACTACTTATTATTTTATAAAATAACTTAGAAAATCCTTTATATAAATTCCCTTCTTTTCCTCTAGATTTTTTAACTCCTTCTACAACCTCATATCCTTGCTTCCATAAACTATACATCTCTACTAACTTCTCTGGTGGATGCTGTAAATCACAATCAATAACTGCACAACAATCTCCCCTAGAACTTTCTAAACCTGCAAATATAGCACTTTCTTTCCCAAAATTCCTCGAAAAATTTATACCTTGTATATTTTCATCTCTATCACAAGCTTTTAATATTTCTACCCAAGTTTCATCTTTAGATCCATCATTTATAAACAAAATTTCATAGTTTATATTGTTTTTAACTAATAGATCTGAGATCTTTTTTGATGTTCTATCTATATTTTTTTCTTCATTGTATGCTGGTATAATTACTGACAACAATCCCATAATACTCCTCCAAAAACTATTCTTCAGGATTACCCAATACAAGTTTTTTATTATAAGGTATATTGTAATATAACTTAAATTGATCGATTGGATATCCTTCAAACGTTGGATTTGCTCCAACTAAATACCAGTCATAAGCAATTTTAGGTACATATATTATTTCATTGTTTTTAGAAACTTGAGACTCTATTTCATCTTTTCTTATTCTTTCGGATTCACCTATCTTAAAAAACATAAATCCAACTAAAATCATAAAAGTAACAAGCATATAAATAGCTATGTATATATTTAAATCTATATAATATTTATTGTATAAATACTGTATAATCTCGAGTAATAATAAGACTAAAAATATGTATGGAGCTAAGAAATTTCTTCCACCAATAGGAGTTACCACGGTAAGTGGTGCAACCAAAATTATTATAGATAATATGTAAAATAACATTTTAAATCTTTTAGATTTATCATCTATAAGTAAAATTATACTTAAAACTAAACAAATCCAATATAATATAGTAAAAATACTTTCTAATAATAAAGTTATATCTGTATTTATAATAGTAACGTGTGTGTATAGTGTATTGAATAGACCATATATTGGATACACTAAGATTACGAAAAGTATCATACTGTAAATTTTATTTTGCTTTATATGTTTACTTTTCTTATAAAACACAACAAAAATTAGTATCGCTATAAAACTTGATATTATTAATAAGTTCATAAAAAATTGTGGATTTATAATACTTGAATATTGATATATAGCTCTTTTTATCATAGGCAGTATACCGGTTTCAATACTTCTATAAGTATCTTCTCCTGTTGCTATACTATGATATACTGAATTTGAGAACATTGTAATCATTCCAAGTATACTAGCTAATAATACAACTACATCAAATTTGTATACTTTCTTAAATTTTATTAAATTATAAATTAACATTAAAATAGATATTATAACAAAATATACAGTAACATGTTCTATATATAATTGATTTAAATAAAACAATATAAATAAAGGTAATATATATAAATTATTTCTTATAATATCCTCTCTTTTATTTTCAAAAGAACTTTTTATAAAATAAACATATAATAATATTCCTATAATAGGTGGTACATAATTACAAAAACCTGCTGTCCATGAATATGTTTGTGAAAATATATTCTTAGGTGTAATAATTATAAATATAGTAGCCATAATTAATATCATAAGTTTATTATTGTTAGATATAGCCTTTACAAACAATAAACTTATACTGGTTAAAATAATTGGCATTATTATAACTCTAGCAATATAACTCTTAGTTAAAATTATGGTCAATAAAGTTCCCATATACCTTCCATTAGGATGAGGTTCTACCCCCTTCAAAACATTTTCTCCTATTGAAAACCAAACCCAATCATCATGAGTCATAGGTAAGTTAACATATAAAAATACCCAAAACGAAAATATGACTAAGGTCCAGAAAATTATTTTATTATCTTTTTCTAATCTCATACAAAAACCCTTCTCTAGTTTTAAAATAAATCAAAATACATTATACTATATATTACATATATTAACAAATATTATATTATATATTCCTAAATAAAAAAGAATATGAAATATTAATTTCATATTCTTTTCTAAAAATCTAAGAATTGTCAACTTTAGAATATATTTTACTACAAGTTATAGCACATATAACCCAGAATATTATGCTAGTACCTACAAA
>JAGHEK010000042.1 GCA_017889265.1 Romboutsia sp.
AGGGATAAGTGCGCCAAATTTTAAACTGGAATAAAATGTAACCCTTATAATTATTAGAGCGATAGCTCTACGCATATAAGGGTTATTTTGTAAAGTATTAAATTTTACATTAATGCAACACTAGTAGCTTTATTGCACTTTTTTTATTTTTAAATTTATTCCCTTTATAAGTATTGAAATTAAAATTACTACTCCAAAAACTCCAGATATAGGATATATAAAATTTACAAGCATTGAAAAAGGAAATCTTGACATTACAAGACCTAATATAGTAAATATTATTGCTAACAAATTAAACCTTTTCGTATTTTCTTTGAAAAATGCCGAACATACACTCCACAAAAGAGGTACAGCAGTAGTATAAATACCTAATATTAACATAATAGAAAAAATCCCTCCCACTAAATCACTTATATTTTTTGCCATATATAATGTAGGAATTTCTTTTATATATAAATTTTCTATATCACTAATAATAGCTATATTTAAAATCATAGCAGAAATCATAAATATAAATCCACCTAGTATGCCACCAGTTGAACAACTTTTTTTATTTTTAGCAGTTTTACCTACATTAAATAAAAATGGTGTTGCCAAAACCATATTAAGACCTGTATACATAAATGGAGTTAAATACCAACTTTCACTAGCTTTTTTTATATCAAACCCTTTAATTACCTCATCTACCATATGTAAATTTTCAAAATTATTTATAATACTAAAAATACCTATTACTATTGAAATAATAGCTATGATAGGTCCTATGTTACCAAGTATATCTATAAGTTTATTAATGCCCATTAGTATAGATATCAAAGTTACAAAAGCAATAATAATAGAACCCGTCATTTTATTAAGTCCATAATATTGGTTAATCGTAGCCCCTGCACCAGATATCATAACTACAAAACTAAAAAAGAAAAATATAGGCATAACCACTTTTAAAATATTTCCTAAATGACTACCACAAAAATAGTTAAATACATCAATATCATCTTTGTTCTCTTTTTTTCCTAATTTAAGCAAGACACTTCCACAATAACACATAAGAAACATACATATTAAATTAGATAAAATACTAATCATTCCATATGCAGAAAAAAATTGCATTATCTCCTGACCTGTTGCAAAACCAGAACCTATACATATAGAAACGTACGTTCCTGCAAACTTTATACTTTCTTTGTTCAAAAAAACACCCCCAAGAAAGTATATGAATAAAAAAATATGGTATTTCAAAAAATAATATATGATACTGTAAATTATCTTACAAACTAAAAAGATGTAGAAATTTCTACACCTTTTTAGTTTATATATCAAGTTTTACATTATATTCATTTAACCATATTTCAAGCTCAACCAAATAAGCCATAACTTGAGGCCCTCTCATCAATTGACCAAACCAAGGTTTTTTGAAGCTATCTCCGTTAGTTTCTAAAATTCTTCTAACTTCTTCTTTATCAACTATATCAAACATTTTTGAATTAGGATTATCAACTATATTTCTTAGCATACTAGATACAACACTCGTATATATCGGATTGTGAGTTTTTGGATAAGGGCTTTTCTTTCTGTCTATTATCTCATCAGGTAAAATAGTTCTCATAGCTTCTCTTAACAAACCTTTCTCTCTTCCATTAAGAAGTTTCATAGCTTTAGGTATATTATAAGCATACTCAACTATTCTTTTATCTGCATATGGAACTCTAGCTTCTAAAGAATTTGCCATAGTCATTCTATCTTTTCTATTTAAAAGAGTTATCATAAACCATTTTATATTAAGATAAAACATTTCTCTCATCATTTCATCTTCTTTTGATTCACCTTTTAACTTTGGTACTTTAGTTAAAGTATCTCTACAAGTTTGTTTTACGTATTCTTCTATTTGCAAGTCTTTTAATTTTTTAGATAAAATATTTTGTCTATGAGATACACTTTCTGCCCAAGGGAATATATCTATTTTCTCTATATTTCTTGTATACCAAGGATACCCACCAAATATTTCATCGGCACATTCACCAGTTAAAGAAACCGTAGCAGTTTTTCTAACTTCCCTTGCAAATAAATAAAGTGATGAATCAATATCTGCCATAAGAGGTAAATCTCCTGCTAAAGTAGCTTGTTTTAGATATTTTGCAAGTTCCTCGTTATCTAAAACAATATTAGTATGATTACTGTTTATATGTTCAACCATTTTCTTAATCCAATACCCATCTGAATTAGGTTGAAATTCACTTGCTTTAAAGTATTTATCATTATCTACATAATCAATAGAAAAAGTATTTAGTTTACCCATACCATTTCTTTCAAAATATTTTCCTGCTACATAAGAAATAAAACTAGAGTCAAGTCCTCCTGATAAGAATGTACACACAGGAACATCACTAACTAATTGTCTTTCAATAGCATCAACTAAAAGTTCTCTTAAATAACTAGTAGTTTCTTCTAAATTATGTTCGTGTTCTTTAGCTTCTAATTTCCAGTATTCATAAAGTTTAACTCCTTTTTCATTATAAGTTAAGCTATGAGCAGGAGGAACTTCCTTTATATCCTTAAAAATTCCACTTCCTAATTTTCTTTGAGGTGAAAGTGATATAAGCTCTAATACACCTTCTTTATCTACAACACTATCAACACTTGGATGCTTTAATATAGCTTTTATTTCAGAACCAAATATTACTCCACCATCTTTTAAACTATAAAATAAAGGCTTTACACCAAGTGGATCTCTTGCTAAAAATAATTCCTTTTCATTCTCATTCCATATACCAAAAGCATAGATTCCGTTTATTTTATCAACACATCTTGAACCATACTCTATATAACTTACAAGTAAAACCTCTGTGTCTGAATAAGTATTAAATGAATACCCCTTTTTTATCAAATCGTCCCTTACTTCATCTGTATTATATAGTTCCCCATTATAAACTATAGTATACTCATTATTTTTTATATTTTTAGTCATAGGTTGAAGTCCACCAGTAGGGTCTACTATCGCAAGTCTTCTATGACCAAGTATAGCATTTTCATAAGTCTTAACACCACAAGAATCAGGTCCTCTATTTATTAAGGTATCCCTCATTTTTACTACTATTTCAGTATTGTCTGAAATATTTTTATTAATATTTGACCAACCAACTATTCCACACATAAAAACCTCCTGAAAATATTTTGTAATTATTATATGGATTTTTATAATTTTTTGTTCAATAATCTACAAAATATTAAAAAACTAAAACCTCTAGCTTTAATAAGGTCTTTATTGTCTGGATACTTAAAGCTCTAAATATTTAATTTATATAATTATTCATCTATCATATTTCGCCGTACTCTTTTTCTTTTTCATAGTTCTTATTATTATAGGATTTAAGAAGTAAATAAAAAATATTATATATAAAATCAAAGAAATATAACTTTTATCCAAAATATAGGAAAATATAGGTATAATTGCTATTATCGTAACTATAATGTGTAATAAACTCCTCATATTATCCTCCCATAACACATTTAGTAAAATAATTATACCATACTAAAAAATCTTTATCAAAAAAAGCTATCAAAAAGATAGCTTAAAATATATTTTTCTTGTAATGTATATATAATTCTTGTAATTCTTCCATTTTTTTATTCATTTCAAGTTGTAGTTTAGATGCCATTTCATAATCGTGAATTTCAAGAGCTTCTTTTATTAAACAAAATAAACTCTTTTTAGTCATTGTATTTTTCATAAGTTCTATTTTTAAATTTTCAATCTTATTCCAATGTATTTCGTCAATAGCATCCATATTCTCAACAGTATGAAGTTTTTTACATCCTCTTATAATCTTTATATTACTTTGTATTATTCTGTAATTTAATTCTTTAGACCATTTGTCTAAAATACTTGATACAAATGAATTTATCGTCTTATTGCTAAATACATCTCCTTGAGTTAAAGAATCTAGTTTTTCTTTATTATTTTCAAGCCCTTTTACGTTTTCATAAACTGTTGCAGGTGGCTTTGAGTATCTTCTATTTCTTTCTTCTTCTGTGTAATGTTCAAAAACATCATTTTCATCTCTATATGCTCTATTTTTATCTAAATAAAATCCTTCTTCTCCAATATCTTTTGATAGTTCCTTTTCTAATTCCTTAGTAGTTAGTTTACTTTCTGCAACTTTTTTTATACCATGTAACATAGTTTGGTAAAGCCCTGCTATAACCAAATAAGTATTTGATAAAGGATTAGGGGATCTAAGTTCAAATCTAGTAGCAAGAGGTGAATTTATATCTCTTATTAAACCTATTAAAATAGACCTATTTCTTGAAGGGTTAGTATAACTATGACCCAGTGATGTTACTATACAAACTGGCGCTTCAAACCCTGGAACTAGTCTATTAAAAGCATCATTTGAAGAAGTAACAAATGGATTTAAAACTTCATAGTTTCTTAAAACACCCATAAGAGCTCCGTATCCTATTTCACTCATATAATCATTTTTCATATCTTGTGGAGAAAATAAATTTTTAAGTTTTCCATTTTTAAGTTTAATACTAACTCCAACATGTGTATGTTCTCCACTTCCTGCAACACCATGTAGAGGCTTTGCTTCAAAATCTACTTGTAAACCGTGTAAACTAAATACATCTTCCACAACTTCTCTTATTATAAGTTCATTATCTGAAGATTGCATAGGATTTGAATATTTCCAGTCAATTTCTAATTGTTCCATAGCATGTTTTATATTACCATCTATACTAACAGAGCTATTTATTCCACCAACCTCTTTATGACCCATTTCAGGCTCTACACCCATTTTTTGAAGTATTATTAAAGTTTTTTCAAGAGATGTTCTTATTACCCCTCTAGTTCTTTTCCAATATTGTTCTTTTAGACTTTGAGATATATATAATTTTTCTAAATCTGCCTTATCTTCAGGTCTTTTAACCCAAAGTTCAAGTTCAGTTGCAGAAGTTAATACTACATCTTCTATATCATCTACACTTTCTACACCTATATTTTTTATAACGTGTGGATACTGTTTAAATATATCCATCATAGAAGTTTTAAAATTATTAACTGCTCTTTCAAGTATTCCTCTTGAACAAACTTTTTCGCCATTATGAACTAAAAATGCAGGTATTTTAAGCGTTCCAACAGGTAAATTAGTTTCATCATCTATATGTTCATAATTATAGTCTACATACCAATTTACATTCTTATCTGGCAACAAATCAACTTTTGCATCATTTAAAGTAGCTATTTCATTTAATTCAACACTAGAACCATCAGTTTGAATACCATTATTTAAAAATCCTTCTATATCTTCTAAAAACACTTCAACTGGTATTTTTTCATCAGTAGCGTTCCCACCTAAATCAACACCCATCAATGAAACAAATCTTATATTTTTATTTTCTTGTAATTTTTGTTTTACATATTCTTTATTATTTTTTGATGATTCTATTACATACAATAAATTTTTCATAAATACCCTCCTAATTAAAAAGAGGCTTAAAAAATATAATAAATATTTTTAAGCCTCTTCGCTTATATAAACTACTACTGTGTAATTTATTTAAAATCATTACTAACTATTATAAACTCTGCGATTTCTCGCATAGTGACTCTCTTTTCCATACTGTATTTTCTAATTCTTGAATAAGACTCATCTTCGGTTAATGATTCATTAATCATCAAAATTCCCTTAGCCTTGTCTATAACTTTTCTATCCTCAAACTTTTTTGAAATTAACTCTTTTTCTTTTATAATTTCTCTAAATGAACTACCTATATAAGATGATAATTCTATTGTAGCTAATAAATTTTCCTTTATTATAGGATTTGTAATAATTCCTTTAACTCCAACTTTCTTTAACTTTTCTATAGTATCTTTATCCATTTTTTCTGCAAAAAACACTACCGATACATCTAGGTCTTCATTTTGTAAAATTTTAGCTACACTAATTCCATCTAGTAATTCAAGATTTTTCTCAATTATAATAACATCTGGTTTATGTTGTTTACAAAGCTTTATAGCATCAAAACCATCTAAAGCTTCGCCTAAAACTTTATATCCTTCATCGGATAATAAAGTTTTTATATTATCAAATATCGGATTACTTCCTGCTATAATAAGTCTCAAAATAATACCGCCTTTTGCACTTCTTTGTGCTTATTATATTTTTATTGTATTCACTTAAAAAAGAAATGTCAACAATTTTTTCATAA
>JAGHEK010000043.1 GCA_017889265.1 Romboutsia sp.
AAATATAAAAACATTTCAAATATCCTAAATGATATGAAAAACAAATCTAAAGAAATATCTTATAAATCAATACTTTATGTAAAGCAAATAGAAAAAAACAAATCTATTTTATATGACGAAAAAAATGAATTTTTAGTAGATGAAAATATAAAAACATTAGAAGATAAACTCTCACCAACATTTTTTAGATGTAATAAAGAGTACCTTATAAATATAAATAAAATTTCTAAAATAGGAAATCATTTCATAATAATAAATGACAAAAAAATAGAAGTAGACAAAAAAAGATTTACAAATCTTAAAAATATTCTACTTAAAATTCTTAATTTTTAAAAGGCTAAGCATATTTGCCTAGCCTATACTGATTGACTTTTATACTCATTATAATATTTCATAACTTTTGGAACATAATTTTGAGTTTCTTTTGGCATCTTATATATATCATCAATAGAATTCACACATCTATTTTTCATTCTAGTAGGCCCTCCATTATATGCCATAAGTCCCATTTGAATATCTCCGTCATATTTATCTATATATTCTTTTATATGTCTAGTACCTGCATCTATGTTTTCTTCAATATCAAAAGGATCTACTACTCCATATTCCTTACAATTTTCTGGCATAAGTTGCATAAGACCTTTAGCCCCTGCAGATGATACAACATTAGGATTAAAATTAGATTCAGTTTTAATTATAGCTCTTATTAAATCTGCATCAACACCATACTTTTTAGCTGAACTTTCTATTGCTCTTTCAATTTCAATAGTAGAATTTTTATCTGATAATTTTATGTTTTCTGTTTCTGTACTAGCTTCTAATTTATTAGCAATTTGAGTTGAATTTATAGTGTTTGATAAATCATCAATAGATAAACTATTTTGTATATTTTGAGTTTTAGTATTTAATCCACAATTCCCACAACAGCAACAATTAGCACAACCACCCATATTAGTAGTTATATTCGCAGAAGAATTATTATAATTATTAACTCTTGATATAGTAGTAAGTAAGCTTGAAAGAGCTATATCAAAAGCTTCTGAATTTGTATTTTTATTATAATTACTAGTTAAACTACTTAGCTGTGATAATGTACTAAGAGATTCAATATTCATATAATCACCTCATTTTATAATAATATAGTATCAAACTTATTTTTTCAATTTAAAAATTTTTACAATATGGCATTAATACCTATACCTAAATTATTATACTTATCAAATTCACTAACTTTAACTATTTGTTTTATCTCCGGTTTTATAGACTTTACAGTATCGTCATTTTCATTAATCGTAACTTCTTCTTTTGATGCATCTAAATTAGCCTTATTTTGACTAACTTCACTTTCATTTTTAACCAATTCTGCTTCTAAAGATGCTAGTTTTTGCTTTTGACTAGCTAGTTCTGATTTCATTCTCTTTATCTTTTCTAATGCCTCGTTTACATTAGCCATAGACTGTTCCTTATCTTTTATAATAACTTCTTGTTCTTTTATTTTTTGTCCTAATTGTTGATATTCACTTTCAATCTTTCTTTCATTTTCTTTATAGCTAGTGTTTTCTTTTTTAGATGTATTTTTATTAGTATTTTCTTCATATAATTTTATTTTTTCTTCTTTATCTTTAATATTTTCACTTATACGTTCTTTTTCAGCTAATATCTGTTCTTCTTTTTTTATTTGTTCTTCTTGTTGCTTAACTTTTTCATTTAATTCTTTTTCTTTAATAAGCTCTGCTTCCCTCTTTTTAGCTTCATCTATTTCTCCCTTTAGTCTAGATGATTCTGCCTGAACCCTTTTTATTTCCATATTATAATCAAGCTTCGATTTAGATAAAATATTTTCTAATTCACTAGTTTTTCTTTCTTGTTCTTGTATACTTTTAATTTTATTGTTTATATCATCCCTTTGAGTATCAATACTTCTAGATTTCATATTTATCCTATTTACTCTTTTTGTCGTTTCAACCGCTCTACTTTTATCCTCTTTTATATTTTCACTAGCTTCATCAGAATTAGGAGTAATAGAAGATATTTGTTCATTCTTATTTATATAATTATAAGATGTTATATCTATTCTCCTCATACTATTATCTATCTTCATAAAATCCTCTCCAACATTAATTTTTTAATCAGGTATATTATACGGCATATAGTATAAACATTTAACCATTTTAACCAAAATATATAATGCTATTTAATATTGATAATAAATGGTATTTATAATATAATTACTATATAATTTTAGATTAGGAGAATCGATTATGGCAATAAATCCATTACAAAAAATAAAAGAATACGACATAAAAAAATCAGTAAAAGAACATAATGAAAATATATTAAACGACCTAGAATCTAAACTTAGGTTATCTTATAGAGGCAAGTACTATTTTTTAGAAATTTCTGATTTAGACGATATAAATATAACATTTATAATTCCTCCTGATTTAGTATACGTACTTAGAATACTTAATACTAAAGATATTGTTAAAGCTTCAATAGTTAGCAAAACAGGATTATATACAACAGATATACAAGTAATCGAAAAAAGAGATGTTGGGGACAGTCTTTACTGCACAGCAAAACTTAATGCTAGAATAGATAAAATCCAAAGAAGAAAACATTATAGGTTATCAGTTAATTTGCCTATAAATTGTGGATTAGTGGGTAGTTCTCACGATTTATTCGAGGCTAGCATTAGAGATATCAGTGTTGGTGGTATGCTTTTATGTGCAAAAAAAGATAATATAAAAGAAACTTTATATGAGGATCAAGATTTAGAAGTTATTTTCGAATTAGATGAATTTTTAATCAGAACTAAAGTTAATATTATAGCTGCCATCGAATCTTCTACAAAAGATGTATTTATTTATAGAACTCAATTTACATCTTTAACAGAACAACAAAAAAGCATTATAGCTGACTATATAAATACTCATCGTTCTTATTATGATATTAAAAGAAGAAATAAAGACAATTAAAACCAGGTAAAAAAACCTGGCTTATTTTTTATTCATATTTAGTTATTATTTCTTTATATCTAGAATTAAATTCTTCATATCTATCTTCACCTTTTGCATACATCATATATGCTACAAATTTATTTACAATAGGTGAATTTAAAAACTCTTCATTTTTTTCTATTAGATATAAATAAGTCTTATAAGAATCATTAAATTTATTTATAACATAGTAATATAGTCCTAATTTATAATCTAAATTATTTTCAGATGATAAATCTAAAGCTCTATAATTTTTAATAACTATATTAACTACATAATCAATTAAATCATAATCCTTTATATCATATAAATATAATATTTCATATTTGTAATAATCTTCTATATATTCAGAATTCCTTACAACATCAACCAAGAAATCATATTCTTTATTTATAACTAATAATCCCAGATATAAACTATGTGTATGTTCATTTTCATAGTTTCTATATAAACTTCTAGCTATTTCTAAGCATTTATTATAGTCATTACAATTCTTAATTAATTCATATACTCTCTTTATAAAATCATCTTCTATATCTTCATTTTTTATATTAGTTATTAAAGACTCATCTAGCATTGAATAATTAGTAAGTATGTAATCCATATTATCATTTAATAAATAAACATTATTTCTTTTTTCAATTATTTTCTTCATGCTAAATATGAATAAATCATCAGTTAATATGATATTTGATTTATTAGATAATTCTTTATCATCAAAAACATTCATAGTTTGATTTATATAGTCTTCTTTATCATTGTAATAATTCTTATTTGGATAATATACAAATAAAACATTTCCTTTTATTTTATTAACAAGCTCTAGATCCTTAATATCTCTATATAATACTATACAATTTTCGTTGTTTTGAGTAACATGATTTATTATATTTAAGTAACTTGCAGACTTAATATCGTAAATCTTAATATCGTTATGTTCAAATATATCTTCTGATTCTAATTCATCATTAACAACTATATTCATTATTTTATTATCATTTTTGTTTAACTTTGAAAATAATTCATCATCTTTATTAAAGTTTAAAGTTACTAATGTATAGTTCTTAGATGTATTTAATGAGTTTATCAAATCATTAAGCTCATTTAATAAATTCTCATCATTAGTTAAACCGCTACATTCTTTATAGTATTCAATAGCTTTTTCGTTGTTTCCAACTAATGAATTTAAATACCCCATATTATAAAGTAAATCAACGTTTCTACCGTCTATTTCCAATCCTTGTAAAAAGCAGTTTAAAGCTTCTTCTAGCTTATTTTCTTTTATGTTTATTATTCCTTCCATAGAATAAATGTTTATATCGTTGCTCTCTAGCTTATATTGATTAAGTAACTGTCTAGCTTCATATAATCTATCTTGAGATATCAGTTCTTCTATTTTTTCTTTCTTGTTATATGTTGTAGTATCTAATTCAAAATTTGCATCCAATTCATTTTGCTTTATATATTCATAAAGCAATTCTTCTAATTCCTTATCTTGTCTTAGAACAAGTTCTCTTATTTGAGTTAACGTAACCATCCTATTTTCTCATCCTTTAGTATTTAAATTTATTTATAACATTACATATATATTTTATATCTTCTTTATCTATATATGGATATATAGGCAAACTAAGTATTGTATCGCATATATCAGAAGTTATATTAAAATCTTTTTCTAAAAACTTCATTTCAGAGTATGCTTTTTGTTTAAATATAGGAACTGGATAGTGTATCATCGTATCAATACCATTTTGTTTTAAATATTCTTGTAATTCATCTCTTTTTTGACTTCTTATAACAAACTGATGCCATACAGGACTGGTATCTTCTAAAACATATGGTAATATGATTTCACTATCTATATTTTCCATATAAATTTTTGCTATATCTTTTCTTTCTTGATTCCATTCATCTAAATACTTTAATTTAACTCTAAGTATTCCAGCTTGTATTTCATCTAATCTAGAATTAAAACCTTTGTAATCATTATAATATTTTTTACTAGAACCATAATTTCTAAGAGATCTAACTTTATCAGCTAATATTTTATCATTAGTAGTTATACATCCTGCATCACCTAAAGCGCCTAAATTCTTACCTGGATAAAAACTTATTCCAGCTGCATCAGATAAACTTCCAGTCTTTTTGCCTTTATATAGAGCCCCCTGTGCTTGTGCATTATCTTCTATAACTTTTAAATTATACTTTTTAGCAATTTTATTGATATTATCCATATCACAAGGTTGACCATATAAGTGAACTACTATTATAGCTTTTGTCTTATTTGTTATAGCTTTTTCTATAAGAGAATAATCTATATTGTACGTTTTCTCATTAACCTCAACAAGTATAGGAGTAGCCCCTGCATAACTAACTGCAAGAGCTGTAGCAATATAAGTATTTGCTGGAATTATAACTTCATCACCTTTACCTATATTATATCCTCTTAGAATTAAATGTAGAGCATCAAGGCCATTACCTACACCTATACAATATTTTGTACTACAGTATTTTGCAAACTCTTCTTCAAATTTTTCTACTTCTTCTCCAAGAATATACCAATTAGAATCATATACTTTTTCTATAGATTTTAATATTTCTTTTTTAATTTTATCATGCATAGGATTCATATCTAAAAATTTAATCATTTTCTACTCCTCGAATATATTGCAAGCAACTCCATAATTGTCTATTCCTTTTATAAAAATTGTATTTTCTTCTAATACAATTTTGTCTTTTTGTGTCATTCTATAATCTAATAATTTAACAGATACAATTTTATATCCTTCTATAATTGGTAATTGATATTCAAAAAATATAAATGCCCTTATATTATTATAAATTTCAAAAGCAGTTTTATTCAAATCAATGACTAAATTGTTATAATCAATACTATTTTTGGAATAATATGTTGAATTTACACTGCCTTGTTCAGTAAATCTTAAATTATCATCTAATATATTTTCTATATTTCTTTTAAATAAATTGAATCCTTCTTTCAAATATGTAAAATATAAGTCTCTACAAGTCCAATTAATATCTATCTTAAATTCTAACTGATCTATTATATCACCAGTGTCTATTCCATTATCTATTTTGTGTAATGTTACACCACTATAATTCTCACCATTTAATATAGGCCATGCAGATGTATACATTCCTTTATACGAAGGTAATTTGGAAAAATGTATATTATACAATTTCTTTGATTTAAAAAGATTTACATCTATTATTTTATCATATTCTAGAGATATAAAAATCAAATCTTCAATATTATATAATTTATCTATGTCACTAATAACATTTATATTATTGTCAATTGCAATTCTTTTCAAAGATTTTTGCCATTTATTAATTCCTTCATCTGTTTTATTTGGCAGTACAACTATGTCTTCTTTATTTATATTAATCTCTTCAATTAGATATTTTAGAGAATTGCATGCTATATCATTTTTTCCTGCTATACATATTTTCATATTATTTTTCCTCTATTAAAGCAATAAATTTATTGTAATCTCTTATATAGTCTTTTTCATCATATAATTCAGACGCTAAAACTATTAGTACTGTATTCTCTGAATAATCATATATTTCACGCCATACCATAGGACCTATATAAAGTCCTTCATTAGGTTTATCTAATGAATATATTTTTACTTCTTTTCCATTGAAACACTTTACTTTAACACTTCCATTTATGCAGATAAGTACTTGTTCAAGATTTTTATGTGCATGAAATCCTCTTTTTTGTTTAGTAGGTACACCATAAGTATAATATACCCTTTTTATATCAAAAGGAATATTTTTTAAACTTTCTAAAGATGTTAAATATCCTATTTCTATATTTCCAATTTCATCAAAAGATAATATATAGCAATTCATATTAAATTCCTTCTATTTAGTATAATTTATTTAACCAATGTGGATAATACTTCTTCCATATACTCATAAAATCACTATTAATTCCTTTAGGTCTTAATGATGTTACACCCGATCCCTTCCTATACTTTACAGTCATCAAATCATCATAACCCCATAAACAATTAGTTTCAGATAATTTTAACCAATATGGCCAATCTTCAACTAATAAATAATTTTCATCAAACAATCCATACTTTTCAAATATACTTTTTGAAAAAATAGTTGCTGTTGTTTCTATAATAGAACCTTTTTGATACAAAAGATTATATAGTTTTTTATTATCAATAAAATTTTCATTTAAACATTCACTTATATTAGAATAGTTATCTGTAAATTCAATATGATTCATATCTATATCATTTATCTCTGTTTCACAAGATAAAATTTCTAAATTGTTATTATTCATATGATCTATTAATTTCCATATAACATCTTTGTTATAAAATAAATCATCACTTCCTATAAACTTTATATACTTACCAGATGATAAAGATATTGCTTTATTTGCATTGCTTACAGTACCTAAATTTATTTTATTTTTATATATAATCACTCTTTTTATATTATTACTTTTATATCTGTCTATAATATCTTTAAACTTATCTATATCTAAATTTTTACTACAATCATCAGCTATAATAAGTTCTATATTTTTATATATTTGTTCATAAATAGATTTTATCGTATCCTCTACATAATCTTCATTATTATAACTCATAATTATTATACTTACTAAATCTTCTTCTCTTTCTTCAGTATTATATTCTATTATTTCTATATCATCTTTATCTAATATCTCAATGAAAGAATTATTCTTATATATTTCATAGATTCTATCTAAACATAAATTATATAATTCTTCATTAGTTGTGTTTAACAATATATTCTTATAGTTTCTTATCACATAATCTACATCTTGCTTATTAATTTTAAAGTGTATTCCATTTCTTTTATATTTATCATATTGAAATTTATAGCTAAATTCTTTATTTAAATTTATTATATCTTTTCTGAATTTACCTATAAAATATTCATTATTTGAGTAATCATCATTATCTATATATAAATATGGATTATTTAATCCCAATTCTAATCTTATATCATCCTTATACTCTAATTCATATATCTTTTTTTTTATCTTTTCCTTATAATCATATAAAGATAATTTATTACAATAATCTAAACATTCTATAAAAAAATTTATCACTTCATCTTCAGATAAATCATTATCTATATTTTCCATATAA
Organism: Romboutsia sp.; assembly: GCA_017889265.1. Taxonomy (GTDB): domain Bacteria; phylum Bacillota; class Clostridia; order Peptostreptococcales; family Peptostreptococcaceae; genus JAGHEK01. The sequence goes on from JAGHEK010000043.1 coordinate 8,168, forward strand.
ACTAAATTTTCATCTAACTTTTTTCTCATATCAATTTCATTAAAAATATTCATAGTTATACCTCTTATATATTTTCTTTTATTAATCTTAAATCGTCATCTTTAGCAAATAAATAATCAGCTATAACACTCATAAGTTCAAAATCATTCTCGCAGTCTATATCAAGAATACCGGTATCTCTCATTTTGTACATACCACATTTAGCATCAAAAATATTACTAAACTCACTATTAACTAAAATATCTCTACTGTAAACATAAATAGATGCATTCATGTCATAAGTTTTCTTTACTTGTTGCCTAGCAGTAAAATCCGATTGAATAATCTTTTTAACAATACCATCACTTACTCCTTCAACCATATTGAATGCAGGATTTCTTCTTGAATCAACAACCGAAAAAACTATATCCAAATCTTTTCTTTTAATTTTTGTATCCAATGAATTATACACGTCATCTATCGTCCTAATTGGAGATGTAACATCTAGATCTATTATATAATCATATCTTTTTGATAAAATTTTTTCAACTTCATTAAGTGCATGCTTTATAACAAGTGCTTTTGATGAAGTATCTTGAGATAAATTATCTGGTCTTTTTATAATATACAAATCATTCATAAAATCTTTGGCAGTTTTTATTATCTCATCTCCATCACTACTTATACAAACATCAATATTTGAAAACTCACTATTATATTTTTTCTTAAACAAATCTATACAAGATAAAGTATAATAAATCAAAGGATATCCCAAAAATTCTCTTATATTTTTATTTTTTACTCCCTTTGAGCCAGCTCTTGCACAAACTGTAAAAAGTAAATTCATCTTATTCGCACTCCTTTATAAGCTTAAGAACATTATATGCATTATTTATATTACTATTTTCATACTTTTTATTTATAACACAATCTAAAAAATACTCCATTTCTTTTTCATACATATAATTATTATCTTCATTATAGAAAATAACTTCTTCCTTGTCATAATCAAATGTTACTTTATTGTTTATAAAATCCCCTTTTATACATCCTAAATCAATATATATCTCAATCTCTCTTTTTGATGTTCTTCCAAAATAATCTAAGTGAAGTTCAATTAATTTATCCTTATATTTAGCTATATAAACTGACAAATCCTCACTATTTATCTCTAAATCAGAAAACTTACCTTGGAAATTAAACACATTATTCGGAAAACCAAAAATATAAGTTAAATAATCCCACTCGTGAATTAAGTCTATACTAACCCCTCCACCTTGACTTTTTATCGCGCTATATGTTTTTCTATAATCGGTATTCTTTCTCCAATTAGGTAAATAACTAGAACAAATAGCTCTAACAGAATAAACTTTATCTATATCAATATGGTCTTTTAAATACTCAACTACATTACTATACCTTAATGGGCAAGCAACATAATAAAATCCTTTATTTAAATCTAGTTTTTTTAAATCGTAAACTATATCATCAAATATAGGCTTTTCTATAAACATATTTTTACATTTATCTTTCATAAACTCAATAGTTTCATAATGCATACTTGTAGGATTATTTATAAAAATAATATCATAATCGCTACTTAAATCATCTTTTATAAATATTTCTTTATCTACTAAATTCTTTATTTCCTCATCTAACTTAGTATTAGTATTTCTAAATGCATGAACTTCAATATCTATTTTTTTATCTTTGAATATATTAGTAAAATTTTTTAAATGCCTTTTTCCTATTGAACCAAGACCAAAAAAACAAACCTTCATTAGTTTTCACCTTCAATTTCATCTATAATAGATAGGGTATACTTATCTTTTTCAAAACTATATCTAACAAGAGAATCATCGCCGTTTAAGTATTTTATAAAAGCATCTAATTCTTCCAAATAAGCATTTTCGATAATATTTTCGCTATATCTATTATCTTTTTCTACTTCATCATAAACTTTTATATTTTCTAAAGTCTTTTTCTCTACATTGAACTCATTTAAAGAATTAGGCGTTCCTTCCCAGAATAAATGAATATTTTCATTATAAACTTCAAAACTTCTAATAGCTTTTCTAGATACAACATCTACATTTAGAGTACCTATACTACCATTTTTATGTTTTAAAACTACTACATAGTTATCAGGATAGTCTATTTCCAAATTAGTTACCTTATTTTTTACAACATTTATACTTTCTATTTTTCCAAAAGCATCTATAATCCAAGGAAGTTCAATTGCAAATAATTCTCTACAACCATTCGTAGCCTTATATCCTACAAAAAAGTCTTTATAACTTTCCCAAGGATGCCAATCAGGTAAATATTGACCTACATGATATCTATAAGTTAGATTTCTTTCTTTTGTAGTTCTTTCTTTTATATATTTAATTTCATTTCTATATAAGAAAGTAGATGATAAAAATAACTTAAGATTTCTCGATTTCGCCAATGATATTATATCATCATAATTTTTATCTAATAAATTTATTTCAGTAAATATATTTATATTTTTATGTAAACATTTTAATATAATCTCAGAATGATAAATAGGAGATGTGCATACTAACACAGCTCCTGGATTTTCTATTTCTATAGCTTTATCTAGATTATCATAAGTTTTTATATTAAAAAGTTTTTCTGCTTCTTTTTTTCTATCTTCTTTTGTGTCAACACCTACAAGTTCTATATTACTATAATTAGACTTTAATAATCTAATTCTCCTTTTTCCCATAGAACCCAAACCAACAACTAAAAACTTCATAATCAAAACTCCAAATCATAAAATTTCTTTTTTAAATTTATTTTATCATTTTCTAGAAAATACTTTATTTTTTCTATTACCTTATCTGAAACATTTCCGTCTCCATAAGGATTTTTAACATCTTTTATGTTTTCTAAAAATTCATCAGATAATGCTCTTTCTATAGCTTTTTCTATATCATTTTTCACAGGCTTACAATTTATAATCGATTTAGCTTGTATTCTTCCTTTTTGTCTATCTCCTATATTTATAGTAGGCTTATTAAAAGAAGGTACTTCAACTATTCCACTCGATGAATTTCCTATAACTATATCTGAATATTTTATAGCACTAAGATATCTTAAACTTCCCATAGAAGTAAATGATATAAATCTTTCTTTATCAGTTAAAACAAATTCATCTATCATATTATTAATAATTCTTCCATCTGTATCAGAATTAGCTTTAGTAAATATAACTTTTAGATCTTTTATTTTATCTAGTACTAAAAGTAACTCTTTAAATTGATTTTTAGCAGTATTATTTTCTAAAGTTACTGGATGAAAAGTAACTATAGCATATTTTTTATCTAGTTTAAAATTTATACTTCTTTCTAATTCTTCCTTTGATAATAAATTCATTTTTTTTATGTTTTCAATACCAATAGCACCTACATTAAATACTCTATCAGGACTTTCACCTAATTGAATAACTCTTTTTCTATACTCTTCCGTACTTGTAAAATGAAGATAACTCATCTTAGTTATTGAATGCCTTAAATTCTCATCAAAAGCTCCTTCAGTAGTTTCTCCTCCATGTAAATGACATACTGGAATTCTAGAAATATTAGCTACACTAACTGCAGAAAATATCTCATATCTATCACCTAAAACAACTACCATGTCAGGTTTTAATCTATCAAAAACTTCCGAAAAACTTATTATAGCAAGTCCCATACTTTTTGAAATACCGATAGAAGTATCTGAGCTAAGTAATATCTCTACTTTTTCATCTATTTTATATCCAGCTTCTTTGATTTGTTTGTACGTAAGTCCAAATTCAGGTGATAAATGCATTCCTGTGACTAATAATTGTAAATTAAATTGATCATCTTCATTTATTTTTTTTATTAACGGACAAAGAAGTCCATATTCCGCACGAGTACCGGTTATAATACATATATTTTTTTTCATAAATATATTCTACTTCCTTGATATAAAATTATTCTATAGCATTTTTTAATATCCAACGCCCAAACTCATCCTTTTTAAATATATCTTTATTATATAAAGTATCTATAATATCCCAAAATTCTTTTTCACTATATCCCAAGAACTCTATAAAGTCCCTAACTGCTAGTGAATCTAAATTATGATCATGTTTTTTAACTAATTCTATAGCTTCTTCTCTAGTTAATAAACCATATCTAACATATCTAGATGCATAGTCAGTAGCAAATGCATGACCAAACTTAGGATATTTTAACCACGGATGTACTAAATAGGCTCTACTGTCAACCTGATCATAGTCCTCTATATGATGACTTCTTCTCCACTCATGTTCTAAATCTCTAAAACCTCTTTTTTTAGCAAATTCATAATTATAACGACTATTCCACTTTACAAAATAACTTAAGTATATAGGATCTAACTTTTCTAACTCTTCTTTTTTTGGAGCTTTACACAATGATAATTCTTTCATAGATATATTCTCGTCTATTAATTCATCCCATGGAATAGAAGATGCTACACCATTTTCCACTTGATTCTTAGCAGAATAAGTTTCTTCATCATCTATACCACCATATTCATAGCTTACATTTTCTCCATATACTAATAATGGAGTATTAAATTTAATAGCCATCTGTAAAGGATACGTATATATCAATCTATCTATATACCAAGTTGGTTTACCATACTTTTCAAAAGTCTTTCTCATTAAATATTTTTGTAGTTTTATATTAGGTTTTATAGTTATAATATCGCATCCAAATTCTTCTGATATATTTTTTATATTATGTTTACCTGCTTCAGTCATAGGAAAATTATCCTCAACACTTACAAGAAGAGGATTCATCCCCATAACTTCTTTCATCATATAAACTTGGAAATGACTGTCTTTTCCACCACTTACAGCTATCATACAATCATAACTGTCTCCATTCATACCTCTATACTTATTGCACAAGATCTTCAACTCTTCAAATCTTTTTTCCCAATCTATATTGTTTTTATTTTCATGTCTAATACAAGCTTGACAAATACCTTCCTCATTAAACTTTATTCCTGGTCTAGTATCTGGCATAACACATCTTTTACAATATTTCATAATTTATTATCCTTTCTCTTCGCCTTATAGTACTAAATTAAATCATCCTCATCATAATCTTTTATAGCAATAGTACCTAAAACTTCATGCCATTTCATAGGAGATATACCATTACCTGGTCTTTTTATATAAATATTTTCTTCTGTAAAAATTTCACCTTTTTTTATTTTTTTAATCGCTACAATGCTTTTTCTAACTACATCCATATTTTTCATCTCAGATTTAGAAGGTTTTTTAATACCATCTCCCATAGCTTTTTCTATATTTCTAATACATTCAACCATTTGTTTTAATTCATTTGGCTCTAAACTAGCTTTATGGTCTGGCCCTTCCATATTCTTATCTAAAGTAAAATGTTTTTCAATAACTTTGGCACCCATAGAAACTGCAGCTATTGGAACTTCTATACCAAGAGTATGATCAGAATAACCAACTTCTACATCAAGTTTTTCTTTTATAGTATTCATAGCATTTAAATTAACATCTTCCATAGGTGTAGGATATTCAGTATTACAATGAAGAACTGTTATATCTTTCGTTCCATTTTCTCTTAATATATTTAAAGCATTCTCTATTTCATCTAAAGTAGACATTCCTGTAGAAAGTATAACTTTCTTTTTTAATTTACCTATTTTCTCTAAATAAGGTAGATTAGTAATTTCTCCAGAAGGAATTTTAAATATTTCTAACCCTAAATCATTTAATAAATCTATACTTTCTAAATCAAAAGGAGATGATATAAACATAATATTTTTATCCTTACAGTATGACATCAACTCTTTATGCTCATTAAAATCCATCTCCAGCTTTTTAGTCATTTCATATAGTGTTTCATTTGAGTTAGTTATATTTTTTTGATATTCTGATTTAGGAGTTTTTTTAGATGTACATTTATCTGATTTAAATGTTTGAAATTTTATAGCATCAACCATACATTCACTAGCTATATCTATCATTTTTTTAGCTATATTTATATCTCCATTGTGGTTAACTCCTGCTTCAGCTATTATAAACGCCATGTAAAATCCTCCTTAAGGTTATTCTAAAATACTTCCTACTGACAATAAATTCATATCTCCTATAATGTATTTAAACATAATAATATTATGATCTTTTTTAAATACCATATTTTCGTCATATACATATATAATTTCATTATTTTTATAATTGTGTATCATGTCTAACAAATAACTATTTTCCATTACACTACATTCTCTTACGAAAAATTTTTGTTTTTTATGAATAAAATACGCTCTTTGCGATTTTATATTAAATGCTCTTACCTTTGCTAAAATAGTTTCTATAGAGTCAATAAATTTTATTTCATTTAAATTTTTATCTCTAGTAAAATATAATCCTTGTTTTGCATTATTCTGATTATATTTCTCATCAGCAGTAAATTTTTTATTTTCAGCTAATTTAAACGCTTTAACTTCTGCGTCAAATGATAAATTATATAATAAGCCTAAATCTAAATCATTTGTTAACGGTATTTCAATTTTAGAAATAATGCTACCTGTATCTATCCCATCATCCATTATATGACATGTAGCACCTGCATTTCTATTATACAATAATGATGCATTTATTGGATGATTTCCTCTTATTTCTGGTAAAAGTCCCGGGTGTATATTAATGAATATTTGATGCTCTTTTTTTAATTTAGAAACTGGTATTATATATGGACATCCATTTGATATAAATAAATCAAAATTAGATATTTCAATTTCATCTATAAGCTGTTTTTTACTAAGTAAAATATCATATTTTAAATCATTTAATTTTGCATACTTATGTAAATGCGAATCCTTAACAATCATTAATTTAATTATATTATATTTATCCATATTCAAATTTTTATACAAATCTACTCTGCTACCAACAAAAAAAATATTCTTCATAACAATATTCTCCTATATACTTTTAATTATATTCTATATTGTAAAAAGATATTTTGCTTACTATATGAATTATTTTTACTCCAGAAATCCATTAATTTTTCATAAATATCTTTATTATGTATCCTAGTACCTATATAAAACTCCAATATATTATTACCAAAATACTTTTTAAACTTAAATAAAGAATCATCAATATTAGTACTACTTCCACCACCTAAATGTAAGTACTTAAAACCTTTTTCTTTAGCAAATTTTATTAATTCCCAAAATAAAAAATTATTTGGATAATACTTAAGATATTCTTTTAAACTTCCTCCTAAGTGATAGTGAATATAATCATAACTATGTAAAAAAATAGCACTAGCTATATATTGCTCTTCATAAATAACATTAGCATTTATAATATCCATATCATATAAATTTTTAAAGTATTTATCAGAAAAATAATAATAATTCGTAGCATTTACTTTATCCATGGTATATTTATATAAATATTCAAATTCTTTAATATTTTTTTCAAAATTAATATCTAATTTATACCTATTTCTTGCTTTTCTTATTTTATTCCGATTCGAAGAGTATATTTGATTATTCCAAATTTCATCTATATCTTTTGTTAAATCAACTAAAACAGTATTTCTATTAAAACTAACATTTATGTTTTTCTTGAATATACTATGATTGTTAAATAAACAATTAAACCTAATAAATTCAGCTACTATATCTTGTTCTTTACAATAGTTTAAAAATGTTTCTTCAAATTCACTTAAAAATTCTTCTTCATAACAATTAACTAATGGCCCACCATACCCATATGCCGTCTCTATATCATAATATTTTCTATCTAAATCGTATCCTGTTATTTCTCTTAATAAAAAAGGATATAATGCTATTTTTTTATCCTTTTCATATATAAAAATTTTCCCTATTCCTTCATCATTGGCTTCATACAACTTATAATAGTCACTATAATAATATATATCTATTTTTTCTTTAGGAAATCTATTAACGTATTCATTCCATCTTTTATCATCTGTATTTAAAACAACAAACATAGCATCTCCTATTTGAATCCTATTTTTTCTATCATTCTTTCCATCTCTTTAAATTCTCCCATATCAAGCCAACAATTTTCTGTTATCGGATAAGTTCCAACCTTTTTACCTTCCTCTATATACTTATCAATAAGGTAAGTTATATGATAAAACTCATTCTCTGGTATATCTTCTAATACATCAGGTTCTAAAATATACATACCTGTATTTACTAAAAAATTATACTCTGGCTTTTCCTTTGTGCTAGAAATATCTCCATTTTCCGACAAATTTATCACACCATAAGGTATGGTATAATTCTTTAAAGAGGTTATAACAGTTATCTTATTATTATGTTCTTTATGATACTTAATTATATCTGAGTAATTAGCATCTATTAAAATATCACAATTACTCACAAAAAAAGTTTCATTTAATTTATCTTTTAATAAATTTAAACTCCCCCCTGTTCCAAGAGGTTTTTCTTCTTCAATATAAAAAACATCATAATCCTTGTCAATTTCATTAAAATATGCTTTTATCATATTTTTCTTGTAATTAACAGTTAAATAAAAAGACTTGCAACCATAATCATTAAATCTATTTATTATTCTCTCAACTATTGGAATATCTTCTATAGGTATAAGTGGCTTAGGAAAAATTTTAGTATAAGGATAAAGTCTAGTACCTTGCCCCCCTGCCATAATAACAACAGGAATATCTATTTTTTCAAAGTTGTTTGTATTTAATCCATCATTTAAAAATACAACATCTACTACTCGTTTTTTATCATCAACTAAAGGCAAACACTCGATAGATTTGTCTATCATAACTTGTTTTGCATTATCTTTATATGTATAATCTAAGTATACTGGATTATAATTCATAACTTTTGATACATTTTCTTGTAAATCACCATTTTTAAGTATCCATCTTCTTATATCGCCATCTGTTACTACACCTAATAATTTATCATCTTCTGTAACAATAACTACTTTTTTAGCACCTTTATCCAATGCTTTTATAGTATCTTTTATAGTTATCGATTTATCTATCAATAAACTTTTATAATTCATAATATCACTTCTTTTATTTTATTATAGAATTTATAGTATCTATAACATACATCACATCTTCTTTTTTTAGATTAGAACTACACGGTATGTTTACAATTCTACCACTATAATATTCAGCTTTTTCTATATTATAATTTTGATTTTTTGTATACGGTTTTTGTTTATGTATAAGTCCCCATATAGGTCTAGCTTGTATATTATTATCATTTAAGTATTTTATAAGATAATTTTTATCTATATCTTTTTTAATAAATAAAGAATAAAACCAATAATTAGGTCTTATATTATCATTAAAATCCAACATTTTAAAATATTCATTATCTAAATTTTCTTTAAACAATTTATAATTTTCTTTTTTTACACTTATAAATTCTTCTAACTTTTCAAGTTGTGCCAATCCTATTGCTGCTTGAACATTAGTCATTCTATAATTGTATCCAATTTCATTATGTATATAATTTAACTCATCATCTTTTGCTTGTGTTGATAGATACTTTGCTTTATCTAATAATCCATTATTGTTAGAAACTAGCATTCCACCACCACCAGTAGTTATTATCTTATTTCCAGTGAACTACCACCCACTTAACTACCTACGGTAACGTTTGAAGTGGTGGCTTCTTGGTCAATATACCTATTGGTACAAGTTTACCCAAGCTAATAGGCTAGTTCCTAGCCCTTATGATTACTATCT
>JAGHEK010000004.1 GCA_017889265.1 Romboutsia sp.
AATCTAGTAGATTTAATTATAATAAATATCAACTAATTATTTTTATTATAAAAATTGAAAATAGTAGGTAACAAAAATACATAGTATTTTCATTACCTACTTAAAATTATTTTGTTAACTCATCTTTTATTAATTGTAATAATAATTCTCTTCCTATAGGATTATATGCTTGACTAAAATATGGACTTGCATCAAGTATAGTTACATTTCCTTCTTTAACGGCTCTAATTTCTGGCCATACTGTGCTTTTTTCTAAATCCTTCTTATCAGCTTCAGTACCTATAACTATTATATGATCTGCATCTATTTCGCTTAAACCTTCCATAGTAACCGTTGGTAATGTTATGCTATCTTGTTTAGGCATATTCTCAGGTTGAGGCAATCCCATATCATCTTTTAAAATAGTTCCTATACCACCTTCAGTAAATACCATAAATTGTCCAGATGATGCAAGTACAGTTAAATATGTTTTTTCTCCATTAGTAGCTTTTACCTCATCTCCAAGTTCTTTAGCTTTCTTATAATAATTATCTAACCATTTTTGAGCTTCTTGTTCCTGATCAAATAATTTTGCTACATCCTTAAACTTAGCTTCCCAATCATTTGATTTGTCTTCTAGCATAACTACAGGCGCTATTTCTTTTAATTGATCATATATTTTTTCTTGTCTAGGAGCCATTATTATCAAATCTGGCTCTACTGAAAGTATCGCTTCAATATCCATAGTGTCCATCATTGAATGACCAACTACCTTTGCATCTCCTAATTTATCGGAAACATATGAAGGAACTTCTTCAGTTGCATATGAGTCTACATTAGCCGTAGCTACTGGTGTATGACCTAAAATAACCAACTCTTCACTACTTCCAGAAATATCAACTATTCTTTTTGGGTCTTTTGGTATTTCTACTTCACCTTTAACAGTTTGTACAATTCTAGTTTCATTTTCTTCTTTTTTATTATCACTTTCTGAAGAACATCCGGTAACAAATCCAAGCGTTGTAATTGCTATTCCTAATATTAACAATGTTTTTAATTTTTTCATATATACCTCCAATCAATACTAATAATATATATTTATATGTATTAATAATTAATATCACTTTTATTTCATAATATATTATATCAACATTTTTTTCATAGTCAATAATTATTTTCATTTAAAAATTAAATACTTAGTAAAAAACTAGTTTTATTTTTAAATTTTTATTTAATTTAATATAAAAATGGGATAAAATATATAGTACTGGGTATAAATTAAAAAACTTTAAATATAATACATAATCGAAGTATTTTTGAAAATCTAATATGGAGGTATTATGAAAAATATATTCAATATATACAAATCAGACTTAAAAGATATAATAAGTAATAAAGTCGTATTGGTTATTGTATTAGGACTTGCGTTTTTGCCTTCTTTATATGCTTGGTTTAATATAAAGGCATCGTGGGATCCGTATGGCAATACAAAAAATCTATCTGTTGCAGTAGTAAATAACGACAAACCTGTTACATTGAATGATAAAGAAATAAATATTGGTGATGAAGTTATTGACAAATTAAAATCAAATAAAAATCTTGGTTGGGATTTTGTTGATGAAAAAACTGCTATGGAAGGTGTAAATAAAGGTACATATTATGCATCGATAGAAATACCAGAAAATTTTTCTGAAAATATCACTTCTTTAGTATCTAAAGATATAAAAAAAGGTGAAATAATTTATACTGTTAACGAAAAATTAAACGCAATAGCACCTAAAATAACTGATAAAGGTGCATCAACTATACAAACTGAACTTAATCAAACAGTTGTAAAAACTGTAAGCGAAGTTATATTTGAAGTTTTTAATGACCTTGGTATAGAAATAGAAAACCAATTACCTAAATTAAATAATTTAGAAAATGAACTTGTACAAATACAAAATAAATTCAAAGATATTGAAAAAACATTATCTTTAGCATCTGATGCAACTTACAAAATAGAAAACGTTGTATCTGACTTACAAAAAGATATACCACTTATAAAAAGTACTATAACTAGTGCTAAAGATTTAAGTAGTGATATAAACGTATTTTTAAATGATAGCAAGAATAATTTAAATAATATTTCTCCTGTTATCAAAGAAGATTTAAACATAATTTCACAACTTTCATCTAATATTGTTTCAAGCACTCAAGATTTAATAGATGCTATAAATAAAGGACACGAAAATCTTCCTGTACTTATAGATAACTTAAATAATAAATTAACTAACTTATCGAATAGTACTAACACTATTTTAGAGTTCTTAAAGAAATTAAGTAAACTTGACCCTAATGGAAAACTACAAGAACCTATAAATCAACTACAACAGGTTTCTACTGACCTTACTAATGCTATTAATCTTTTAAGTAGTATTAAAAATGAAGTAACTAATGGTCAACCTAATGTAGATAAATTAAATCAAGTTTTAAAAGTAGCTAATGATATAAATGGTATAACATCATCACTATCAGCTAATTTCGACTCTAAAATATCTGAACCTTTAAATAATATATTTAATAAGAGCTTTACTACACTTAATAATATAAACACTGTACTAGATAAAACTCAAGAAAAGCTACCTAATATAGAAAGTATATTAGATACTACCTCAAAGTTTTCAGACAGTGCTCAAGATAATATAAAGTTCATCCAAGATAAATTACCTCTAGCTAAAAATATAGTAGATGAACTTGTAAATGCAGTTAAAACAGTAAATAATAGTGACGATTTAATGGAACTTATTTCTGTTCTTAAAAATAACTTTAGTGAACGTTCAGATTTCTTGGAACAACCGATAGAGCTTAAGACTAATAGATTATATCCTTTAGATAATTATGGTACAGGGCTTACTCCATTTTATACTGTTTTATCTTTATGGGTTGGTATATTACTTCTTATGTCATTACTTTCTGTTGAAGTTCACGGAGACTATAAAGCTTATGAAATTTATTTTGGTAGAGGGCTTACAATACTTACTATAACTATAATGCAATCATTTATAGTTAGTATGGGAGATATGTTTATACTTGGTGTAAAAGTTACTAATCCGACTTTATTCGTTTTAGTTTCAATATTTACTAGTATGGTATTTACTGCGATAGTTTACTCTTTAGTATCATTATTCTCAAATGTAGGAAAAGCACTTGCAATAGTACTTCTAGTTATACAGGTTGCAGCATCTGGAGGAACTTTCCCTATACAAGTTACACCAGAATTTTTCCAAATGGTAAATCCATTTTTACCATTTACTTATTCAATATCAGCTTTACGTGAAATAGTAAGTGGTATATATGAACCTAATTTAACTAAAGATTTAACTACCTTAACTATATTTTTAATAGTACCAATAGTATTTACAGTACTACTTAAAGGTCCTATAGACAGAATTACTAAACCTCTTAGAGATAAATTTAAAGAAAGTAATTTAACTGGTCATTAAAAAAATACTCTAATTAGACTTAGTCTATAAAATGTACCCTATAGAGTAGACAGCTAATAAAAAGGTCTACTCTATAGGGTATTTTTGTATATAATTAAATAAATAATAATTAGATCGGAGAAAATTTTAATGAGTAAAAAATTATTTACAGAAGAGGAAATAATAATATTAAAACAAAACAAATACGTTAAGAAAGTAACTTCAAAAGGTATTACCTATACAGATGAATTTAAAAGAATATTTATAGATGAAAATGGTAATGGTAAACTTCCTAGAATAATATTTGAAGAGTGTGGCTTCAATATCGATATTATAGGCATGCAAAGAGTTAAATCTTCTGCTAGCAGATGGCGTACGGCCTTTAAAAATGGCGGAGCTATAAAACTTACAGATACTCGCAAATACAATACTGGAAGACCTATTGAGAAAGATCTTTCAATAGAAGAAAAATACAAAAAACTAGAAGCTAAAATGAAGTTACTTCAAGCTGAAAATGAATTACTAAAAAAGTTAGACATGATAGAAAGGAGAGTGTTAAAGAAGAAGTAAGTTTATTTTCTTGTGAAAAATATGAGATTATTAAGTCTACAATAAAAAAATATAAACTTAAAAATATGATAAGTTATTTATGTAAAGTTGCAGGTGTATCACGTTCTGGGTATTATAAATACTTCTCATCAGAAAGCAAGGATTTAAGAAAATCAAGAGAAGATAAAGATATTTTATCAAAAGAAAATGTATTAAAAGCTTTTAACTTTAAAGGACGTAAAAAAGGTGCAAGACAAATAAAAATGGTTTTAAAAGATAGATTTAATATAATATATAATTTAAAGCGTATTAGGAGAATAATGAAAAAATATGGAATAGTTTGCCCGTATAGAAAAGCGAATCCTTACAGACGTATGATGAAAGCAAGTAAAGAGCATACTATTGTTTCTAATTTCATAAACAGAGAATTTAAGCAAGATATACCATATAAAGTGCTATTAACAGATATTACATATTTAAGTTATAAAAATGGAAAAAAAGCATACTTGTCTACAATAAAAGACTCCTCTACAAATGAAATATTAGCTCATTATGTCTCAGATAACCTACGGTTAGATATTGTTTTAAATACACTAGAAAAACTTAAGTCAAATGTGAATTTAAAACTCCATAGCGAAGCTATTTTACACTCAGATCAAGGTGTTCATTACACGAGTCCTAAATTTCAAAAGCAAGTACAGCAATTAGGTTTAAAACAATCTATGTCAAGGAGAGGCAATTGCTGGGACAATGCTCCACAAGAATCATTCTTTGGGCATTTTAAAGATGAAGTTATTCTTAGCAAATGTAGTACATTAGAAGAAGTGATAAAAGAAATAGATGATTATATGGATTACTATAATAATTATAGATATCAATGGAATTTAAGCAAGATGACTCCTGTTCAGTACAGAAATCATCTTGTTTCTTAGAAATACCTTTTTTTAAATTGTCCTTGACAAAGGGTACACTTTACTAATTAGAGTATTTTTTATTTTAGAGATTTAAGCTCTCTTAGTTCATTTTCTATTTCTGCTTTTTCAAGTTGAATTCTATAATTATCATTTTGATATTTAGAAAGTAACTTTTGTGAAAACTCAGACTTCTTAGTAGCCTCATCTGCTACTTTTTTATATTCTTCTATTTTATCTATAATATCTTTATTTTCATTTTCAGATGATTTTATACTATTTTTTAGATTTTCTATTTCTTGTTTTTGTTGATTTATTATATTTTCTAATTCTTTTATTTTTTCTTCATTTAACTTATTTTCTTCATTTTTTCTATTTACTATAGCTCTTAAATTCTCAACTTCAGACTTTAATTCAACTCCACTATTGTCAACTTTTTTACTTAAGTTTTCTATTTCTTTTTCTAAAGTTTCTTTTTCTTTTAATAGTTCTTCATTTTCATAACCAACTTCAAAAAATCCATCAGCTATATTAAGTGCCGTCAAAACTGCTACGTTAGATAGGCTAAGTCTAGTATTTTTTTGCGATAAATTGCTCATTTCCTCATCAACGTATTTGGCAACTTTAATCATATAAGCCTCTGATTTTTCACTCACCATTGGATAATCAGAACCATTTATAGTTACAATAACTCTATTCATTAGACCCTCCAAATTAATTACTTCTTAAATTTGCATCTAACTTATCGCTTAACTCAGAAAGTATCTTATCGTGTACAGTTGAAACTTCTTCATCTGTTAAAGTCTTATTCTTACTTCTATAAGTTATCGTATATGCTATTGATTTATATCCTTCTTCTATTTGAGCACCTTTATAAACATCAAATAATTTATAACTTTCAACTATATCAGAAGAATTAGCTTTTATTATATCCTCTATTTGTTTTACGAATATTTCATCTTTAACAAGTAATGCTATATCTCTTGAAGTTGAAGGATATTTAGGAAGTTGAGTATATATTTTTGTTTCATCTGTATTTTCAAACACTAAATCAATATCTATTTCTGCTACATATACCCTTTGACCTAAATTATAATTTTCTATAACATCTGGATGAAGTTCTCCAAAAGTACCTAATACTTTTCCTTCTAAAACTAGATTAGCACATCTTCCTGGGTGGAAAGTATTGTTATTTTTTTCTGGTTCTACTTCATAGTTTTTAAGTCCTACATTTTCTAAAACTTCTTCTATTATTCCTTTTAATTCAAAGAAGTCTGCTTCTTTTCCATACATTCCTATACAATATTTTTTAACTTCCTTAGGTAAATTCTCTTGTGGTATAAAAGTATTTCCACATTCAAATAAATAAGCTTCTTCTACTTTATGAGATATATTAGTAGATATAATATTTAACATATTAGGTATTAAAGTAGTTCTCATAACAGAAGTTTCTTCACCTAATGGGTTCATTATCTTCACAAATTCTCTTTTTGAATCATTTTCATCTAAGTTAATATTATCTACACCTTTTGGAGAAACGAATGAATAAGTAAGTATTTCATTTAAACCACAAGATATAGAGTTTGATTTTATACTATCTATAAACTTTTGTTTTTTAGTTTTTACTCCTGCCGTTGCATTTCCTTCTAAGCTATGAGAAGGTATATTTTCATAACCATATATTCTAGCTATTTCTTCTAAAATATCCGCATCTTCAGTTATATCTAATCTAAAGCTAGGTACTTCAAGTTCTAGTTTATCAGATGATATTAAATTAGTCTTAAATTCTAACTTTTCAAGTATATTTATAAATTCATCAATCTTAACTTCAACACCTAAAAGCTTATTTATTCTAACAGGATTTACTACTATTTTTTGAACTTCTTCTTTTTCAGGATAGTAATCAAGCATTCCATCTAAAACTACCCCACATTCTAACATTTCTATTAATTGACAAGCTCTATTAACTGCTATTTCAGTTAAATTTATATCTATTCCTTTTTCAAATCTTGATGATGCCTCAGTTCTAAGACCTAATTTTTTAGATGTAGCTCTTATGTTCTCTTTCGAGAAACTTGCTCCTTCTATTAATATAGAAGTTGTAGTATCTTTTATTTCTGAGTTTTGTCCACCCATTATACCTGCTAAATCTAAAGTTTTATCCTTATTTCCTATTACTAAAGTATCTTTATCTAAAGTTCTTTCAACTCCATCTAAAGTAACGAATTTTTCGCCTTCTTCAGCTAATTTAACAGTCATCTTATCATATTTTATATCATCTAAATCGAATGCGTGAAGTGGTTGTCCTAACTCTAACATTACATAATTAGTTATATCTACTATATTATTTATAGGTCTCATACCGGCTTCTATAAGTCTTCTTTGCATCCAGTATGGAGAAGGCTTAACTTTTACATCTTTAACTACTTTAGCTGAGTATCTTTTACATAAATCAGTTTGAACATCTATTTCAAAGTTCATCTTTTCATCTGAACCTTTTACATTTATTTCAGGTACCTTTAAATCTTTTCCTAAAGTAACTGCTGCCTCTCTTGCTATACCTATTATAGACCTACAATCTGGTCTGTTTGAAGTTATTTCAAATTCTATTAGGGCATCGTTTATACCTAAAACCTCACGAACATCTTTTCCTAGTTCATATTCTTTTTCATAATCTAATATATATATTCCATTTTTCTTATATTCTTCAACGTATTGAGAAGGAATAGTTAATTCTTCGCAACCACAAAACATTCCTTCAGATAATACTCCTCTTAATTTACCTTTTTTAATTTTAAAATTATCAGGTAAAACTGCACCTATTCTAGCTACTGGAACAAAGTCCCCTACTTTTATATTAGTAGCATTAGTAACTATTTGTAAAGTCTGCCCATCTGCTACTTCTACTTTAGTTACTTTTAATTTATCTGCATCTGGATGCTTATCTATTTCAAGTATTTTACATACTTCTACTCCGTTTGTTTCTTGACCAAAAAATTCTACTTTTTCTACTTTTGAACCCGTCATAGTCATCATATCTGCGAATTCTTTAGTATCTACATCTATATCTACATAATCTCTAAGCCATTTTAAAGGTACTAACATCTTAAAAACTCCTTATCTATTAAAATTGTTTTAAAAATCTAACATCATTTTCAAATAATAATCTTATATCATCTATTTCATATTTTAGCATAGTTATTCTATCTACACCCATTCCAAAAGCAAAACCACTGTAAACTTCTGGGTCTATTCCACAATTTCTTAAAACATTAGGATGAACCATACCTGCTCCTAATATTTCTATCCAACCTTCTCCTTTACACATTGGACAACCTTCTCCATTACATTTAAAACAAGTAACATCAACTTCTGCACTAGGTTCTGTAAATGGGAAATTATGAGGTCTGAATTTAGTTTTAGTTTCTTCACCAAAAAGTTTTTTAACAAACATATTTAAAGTTCCTTTTAACTGTGCCATTGTAACATCTTTTCCTACAACAAGCCCTTCTATTTGATGAAACATTGGAGAATGCGTTGCATCTGGTGCATCAAATCTAAAGCATCTTCCTGGAGATATTATTTTTATAGGTAATTCTTGATTTTTCATAGTTCTTATTTGAACTGGAGAAGTTTGAGTTCTAAGAAGTAATTCACTATTTATATAAAAAGTATCACTCATATCTCTTGAAGGATGGTCTTTTGGTGCATTAAGTGCATCAAAATTGTTATGAACAGTTTCAACTTCTGGACCTTCTGCAATAGAAAATCCCATTCCCATAAATATTTCACTTATTTCATCTATTATTTGAGATATAGGGTGTTTTTTCCCAACTCTTACTTTTTTAGAAGGCATAGTAACATCTATTACTTCTTCTAATAATTTTCTTTGTTTTTCTATGTTCTTTAATTCTTCTTTTTTAGAAGTTATCTCACTTTCAATAGCTTCTCTAACTTCATTTGCTACTTTACCTATTATAGGTCTTTCTTCATTAGATAACTTACCCATTTCTTTTAATATAGCAGTTATCTCACCTTTTTTACCTAAATACTTTACCCTTATATTTTCAACATCTTCTATACTTAAAGTGTCTTTTATTTCTTTTAATGCTATTTCTTTTAAATTAAGTAATTTTTCTTGCATTATATCAATCCTTTCATATTATTTATATAAAAAAAGCCTTTCAATCCCAAATCTAGGGACGAAAGACTGTATTTTCGCGGTACCACCCTAGTAACTTATCAAATAAGCCACCTCAAAAAACTTAACGCGTTTAACGTTGAAACCTACTAGAAATTTCAGATTCAAAACTCCAGAGCGAACTTCTTTTGATAATTAGAAAGTACTCTCAGCAAACATACTTTTCTCTGTACTAATTAGTATTCAAAATACTTTTCTCTTTCATAGTTTATAAAATATTTTTTATATAATTATATCATAATAATTATTAGATTAACAATATTTATAATATGAATTTTTTAATTTCATACATTAAGATAGCACTACTTATAGCTGCATTTAAAGACTCTGCTTTTCCGTATATAGGAATTTTTAATAAAGTATCAGAATTTAAAATAATATCATTATTTATCCCATTAGCTTCATTTCCTATAACTAAAGCAGTTTTATTATTATAACTTATATTATTATAATAATTATCGGTATCTAAATAACTAGATACTATAGAAAATCCGTTGTTTTTTAAGAAATTAATAGCTTCATCTTGATTTTCATAAACTATGTTCATATCAAATATAGAACCCATAGTAGATCTTATAACTTTCGGATTATAAATATCTACACATCCTTTTAGTGCTATTATCAAATCTACTCCACAAGCATCAGCAGTCCTTATTATAGTTCCCATATTTCCTGGGTCTTGAATTCTATCTAAAACTAAAACAAACTTATTTTCTTTTTTAAAATTACTTTCTAAAGTATTAGTATTGAACTTTACAACTCCAATTATTCCTTGAGTATTTTCAGTATCTATAAAATTTTCGAAAAGTTTGTTAGTAGTTTTATATACTTTTATGTTTTTACTTTTTAAGATTTCAAGTAATTCTATATGTTCTTTTTTATTTTCAAAATCTTCGTTTATAAAAACATACTCTAGTTTTGCATCACAATCAATAGCTAAAGTAACTATTCGATACCCCTCTATTATAAATTTTTTCTCTTTATTTCTATTTTTAGATTTAAGTAATGATTTAGTATATTTAATTTTTTCATTATCTTTAGAATTTATTATCATATTAACCTCTTTTATAGTTTTTTCAAAATTAGTCGTAAACTAATTATATCATAAATATTTTGTGTTAAATATGGAGAATCAAAAAATGAGAATAAATAACAATAACATAAATAATACTCAATTAAATAATTTAAAAATAGATACTAAAAATAATAATATAAATTTATCAAATACTAATATAAAAGAAAACTTTGTATCCTTTAATATAAAAAATATAAACCCAAAACTCCTAAAAGAGCTTATAATAACTAAAAATATACAAACATCAATATCTCTAATTCAAGTATCTGATGAGTCTTTAGATAAAACTTCTAAACTACTCAAAGTGCTTAAAAATAATTATAGTAACATAGATTTTAAAAATATATCAGATGAAAAAATAGAAAACTTATCAAGAAAAACAGAACTTATAAAAAACGAAATTAAAACAATTATAAAAGAAACTAAATTTGAGGATAAAGAAATATTTAAAGGTCATAGTGTAAACTTTGATATACCAACTAAAAAAAATAGTATAAAAATAAATTTAGATTTTATAAATCTCGATAAAATAATGGATGATATAAAAAATCCTACTAAAGAAAATTTAAAAGATATATTAAAAAATAATTTTTCTACGATAGATGAAACTTTAAAAGATATAGATTTTTCTAAAAAAGAAATAACTCATTCAAAAACTATTTTAGAAACACTTGCTAATAAATTTAATGAAAGTAATATCTCCACTTTAGAAAAAGCTAAGAAAACACTTAATAATTTTAAAAATAAATTACTTAAAGATCCAAATGAAAGAATTCTTATAAAACTTTTAAATAATTTAGGAATAGATAAAAAAGGAAGCTCTTTAAGCGAAAGTAATATTAAAAACGATATTTCAAATAACATTCAAAACATAAACTCAAAAATATTAGATATACAAAATAATGATATAAATATATCAGATGAACTAAATTTAATTAATGATGACTATAATAAATTAGATGAGAAAAATTCAATACTTGATAAATATAATATAGAAAACAATCATGAAGAAAATCAAACTAGAATCAAGAGAAAAAAAGATGATATAAATGAAATAGATACAAACAAAATCAGTATACTATCTACTATGTTTAATACTAATCAAAATAAAGAAATGTCAAAAAATATTTCAATAGCAATATACACTTTCGTAGCAATAACTGGTGCTGTTTTTGTATTTTCAATGTTAAAATAAAAGGCATAAGAAAAAATTCTTATGCCTAAAACTTATTTATTTCTTATATTGTCTGCATACTGAGGCGTACCTAATCCATATCCTCCTGCAACTTCCATAATATGACCAGTTACATAAGATGAATCGTCACTAGCAAAGAATAAAACAGCATTGGCCATATCTTCAGGAGTACCCATTCTATTTAATGGAACGTGTGATAAAAATGAATCTATAAACTCCTTAGGCATATTATCAATAGCAGCATCCGTTGCAGTAAGACCTGGTAAAACTGCATTACATCTTATATTATTTCTTGCATACTGCATAGCTATTTGCTGAGTTATGTTATTAACACCTGCTTTAGAAACTCCATAACCTATTCTCGATACATCTGGAATAGTCCCTCCAACAGATGATATATTTACAATACTTCCTCCACCATTTTTTATCATATAAGGAATTACTAATTTAGATATAGAAAAAACCGTTCCTATGTTAGATTTTAATAATTCAAAAAATGTATCTTCACTACTATTTACTAAATCAAAATCAGACTCTGGTCTACCAGTTCCAAAATTATTTACCAATATATCTATTTTGCCTTCTTTTTTTATAACTTCATCTACCATTTGTTTATAAGTTTCTTCTTTGTATGCATCAAAATATACCGGAAACATTTCGTATCCTTTTTCTTTATAATCATCGCATATATCTTGAGTTACTTCCAGCCTTCTAACCCCCATATAAACTTTTGCACCTTCACTTGCCAATTTAAGTGCAGATGCCAATCCTATTCCTCTAGTAGCAGAAGTTACTAAAGCAACTTTACCTTCTAATTTTTTCATAGTATCACTCCTTCTTATCTTATAATATACCAAATATTATTTAAAATAAAATATTTTTAAAAAAAGGACTTAATAAAGCCCTATTAAATTATCTATATATTTTTTTACGTTTTGTTTTAATAAAGCTTTGAAATGCTCATTTTCTTTATATCCTATTTCATCAGTATTATTTAAATATAAATTATATTTTAATTTATTATTTATACTCTTAAAGAAAAAATCCATGACTATCTGTCCACCCTTAAATTGAGTATCATAAGACTTAGAACCACCTACAGCTATATACATACCAATCCTTTTTTTATTTCTATCTATAATAGAATCATTAAGAATATATTTACTAGCATAAATAGCTTGAGTTCTATCGACTAAAGTCTTAATTTTAGCACTTACACTATCAAAACAAACTGGACTAATAACTATTACCCCTTTTGCTTTATCAAACTTATCATACATATCGCTCATATCATCTTTGAATTTACAACCTTTAACTTTTTCACAATATCCACAGAAAGTACAATACTCGATGTTCATATCATATATATCAAATATCTCGCTTGTTATATTATTTTTTTTAAAACAATCTTCTATATAAGTAGCTATTTCAAAACAGTTTTTATTTTTTCTTGGGCTTCCATTTATTATTAAAATATCACTCGCCATTAAATCTCCTCACAAACATCAAGATTTTTTAACATAACAGCTAAAATATCATCTTCATAAGTATCTTTTTTAGAAAACTCTCGTAATCTATCTTCAATATTTTTTACAGTATCTTCATAATTAGAATTTAAATTTTCTAAAATAAATTCTTCAAATCTATCTATACCAAATTCTTCTTTTTTGTCATTTCTAACTTCAAGTATGCCGTCAGTATACATCCAAATACTTAAAATATCATCTAAAGTAAATACATTCGTTTCATATTTAGCATTTTCAATAACCCCTATCGGAACGCCTTTTTTTATAACTAAATCTCTTTTTATATTTTTATGTTTATCTATAATAATAGGATTATAATGTCCTGAATTAGATATTGATATTTCATTAGTTTTTGAATTTATCATAGCTATCAACGATGTAGTAAATACACCCATTTTATCAAATTCATCATAAAGCATCGAATTCATATTAGTCATTATTTCTCCTGGAGTTTTAAAAACCTTAGATAAAACCTTAAATGCACCTTTAATGATTGCAACCACATAATTTGAAATCATTCCGTGCCCCATAACGTCTGCAACTATATATATAATATTTTCTTCATCTACTCTAACAGAATAATAAAAATCTCCACCAACAACTTTCGCAGGTTTATGGTAGAAATTTATTTCCTTATTTTTAATATGTTTAATAGTACTACTATCCATAAGTAGCTTTTGTTGACTATTCAAAAGTTCTAGCTCGTTTGCAAGTATTTTATGATTTATTTCTTCTAAGTTATATTTAAATAGTTTCATAGCTACATGTATTTGTTTTATAAGTATACTTAAAATATTTAAATCATCGTCCGTATAGTTTTTTGAATTAGCACAAACAATATATCCTGTAACATCATTACTTTCATTTAATTTATGATATACAAGGCTATCTATATTTTCAAAAGATACGTTATTAGAAAAATAACCTTCTTTACTATCATTTTTTATTTTTTCCATTATTTGATATATATTGCTTTGATTTTCTTTATCTTCGCTATAAAAACTAAGCATTTTCTTTTCATAGTTGAATTTTTCTATAAGTATTAGAGACTCTTTACTGTTAGTAATACTACACGCTTCTTTACATAAATGGTTTAAAAATTCACTTATATCTTTATTAAAATAAAGCTTTTTAGTAGCTTCATTTATTGATAAAATAGCATTTCTAAGTTTATTAATAAGTATACTAGTACTATTATTTTTATTAGTAATATCTATGGATAAACTTATCAAAGATGTAACTGACGATATAAAATCTATATCTTCCTCACTTAAAAAATCATCTTCATCTAAAAAACAAGTCATAAATCCAATTACATTATAGTTAAAAACAAGTGGAAAGACTACTCTCCCTATATATCCCTCTTTTTTTGCTATTGGAATTTCAGTTAAAGCTCTCTTGTCTTCGTATATATTTTGTATATAAACTATCTTTTTTTCATTTACTGCTTCATGAATATAAGACGAATAATCATCAAACTTTATTTTAGTACCTACTTTTTTACAGTTATTATCATATAATTTCGGTATAACATCTAACGTCTGAGAACATACTAAATAAGCATCTTCATAACAATTATCATAAAACAAATTTATACATGCTTTAGTGGGGTGAACTACTTCAAGCATTTTTTCTATTACTTTATCTTTTATACTAAAGAAATCTATTGATTGAGTAATCATAGTAGATATATCAACCAAATTTTTCATTTTTTTTATACTGTCATCAACTCTCACTTAAATCCCCCCAAATAAAAGTTTTATTTAATATTACTACATATCCCCTTTATAGTAAATAAAAAAACTAATATGGAACACACTACTATAACAAAATTAAATTCAGATATAAATCCTATAATAAAAAAACTAATTAGTATGTTTATGAGAGTTTTTTCCTTGTTAGTTAAAACTCCTTCATTTATAGTCTCTATGCTATTTTTTACAGTTTTTATACAAATTTTTAGTCTGTACTCCAAGATTTTTTTATATAAAATATATGAAATAAATACAAGGCTAACAATAGCACCAAATTTCATACTTATGCTAAATGCAAAAAAGCTAATAAAAAATATACTTACGACTTTTAAAATACTAAATAAAAATCTATCTATTTTTAAAATAAAATTATTTATATTTTTATATTCATCTCTAATTTTATATTCAGAAGAAGGCATCTTTTTCATATTTACTTTCACTACTTCTGAATAAAAAAGTTTTATAATTCCGTTTAACAATTTTACACTTCCTTTTTATGTATTTTTTATAAACAATTTTTTACACTTCTAATACTAAATTAATGTAAAAAAGAAGTCTAACGACTCCTTTATCCTAAAGCTCTTTCTAATTTTGACAAGTGTTGTATCGGAAAATATTTTAATAATTCTTTATACTGAGCAACAGTTAGACCTTCAGTAGTAGTATATATTTTTATTTTTCCGTCTAAATCTGCATTGATAAATTTAACTTTTATATCCTCGAAATTCATATATAACACTCCTTTTCAAATTTTATCTATATCATTTCCAAAATATAATTTTTTTATACTAAAAATGACCCATTAAGGGTCATTAAAAAGTTATTTATTAGACATTTGATTTTGAGCCATTTCTACTAATTTTTTAGTCATGTTTCCACCAACATAACCATTTTGTCTAGCAGTTAAGTTTCCTTTATCTACTGCATCATAATTAGACATTCCTAATTCATTAGCTATCTCTAATTTCATTTGATTTAATGCTTTTTTAGCTTCTGGCATTTTGTTATTATTCATAATATTTTACCTTCCTTATTAAAAAATATTTGTTTGATAGTATTTTGTGTAATTAATACTTTTTAATACAAGGTAATTTTTTACATTTTAACAATTATCTCCTGCTAGATATCCAGTCGAAAAAGCTATCTGTAAGTTAAAGCCTCCCGTATAAGCATCTACATCTATTACTTCTCCCGCAAAAAATAATCCTTTGACTATTTTAGATTCCATAGTACTAGAATTTATTTCATTTACTTTTATACCACCAGAAGTTACTATAGCCTCTTCAATAGGTCTTAATTTCTTAAAGTTAAAAGTTAAATTTTTTATAAGATTTACTAAATCCTTTCTCTGTTCTTTAGATATTTGATGAACCACTAAATTTTTATCTATATTACTCAGTTTAACTATTACAGGAATTAATTTTTTAGGAAGTAAATCATCAAGTGAGTTTTCAAATTTTTTGTTGGTATACTTTTTAAAATCTTTTTGTATTCTTTTATCTAATTTTTCTAAATCTAATGCTGGTTTTAAATCTATTACAATTTTATAATCTTGACCATTTTTCATCAAACAACTAGCAGATTTTATAACCGGACCATCAAGTCCGTAACTAGTAAACTCAAGTTCTCCAAAATCCGTATATATTTTTTTATTTTTATTATAAACTTCTATCGATATATTTCTTAAAGATAATTTTTCTAAATCCTTTACATAATCCTCCTTTACCTCAACTCCGATTAAAGAAGGTTTCGTATCTTTTATACTGTGCCCTAAACTTTTTGCTAATTTATATCCATCACCCGTAGAACCAGTTCTTGGGTAACTAAGTCCTCCAGTAGCAATTATCACACTATCACATTTTATTTCTTTATTATTATCTAATATTACTTTTTCTATTTTATTTTCTTTTGCAATGATTTTTTCAACTTTAGTGTTAAACATCATCTTAACACCAGTTTTTCTAACCATCTTTTCTAAAGCATCAGAAATATCATGAGCACTATCACTTACAGGAAAAACACGATTTCCTCTTTCAGTTTTAACTTTTACACCTAATTTTTCAAACGTATCTTTAACATCATCATTAGTAAAAGTATAAAAAGCACTATATAAAAATTTACTATTATTCACAATATTTTCTATAAGTTCTTCTATATCACAATCATTAGTAATATTACATCTACCTTTTCCAGTTATTATTATCTTTCTTCCTACTCTATGATTTTTCTCAATTAGAGTTACATCATATCCTTTATAACTAGCTACTGCTGATGCCATCATTCCTGATGCTCCTGCGCCTATTACAACGATTTTTTTCAAGATAATCACCTCACAAAAAAATACCGAAAAAAATCGGTATTTTAGTTATTTACAACACCTATATAAGGTAAATTTCTATATTTTTCTGCCCAATCTATTCCATATCCAACTATGAATTTATCTTCTATCTCAAACCCTATATAATCAACTGGTATATCAACAGTTCTTCTTTTTGGCTTATCTAAAAGAGTACATAGTTTTAAACTCTTTGGTTTTCTAGTTTCTAAAGCTTTCACTAGATTACTTAATGTAAGACCAGAATCTATTATATCTTCAACAACTAATACGTTTTTATCTTTTATATCCATATCTAAATCTTTTAATATCTTAACAGTTCCCGAACTTTCAGTAGAATTTCCGTAGCTTGATACACTCATAAAATCTATTTTTACATCTAAGTCTATATTTCTTATTAAATCAGAAACAAAAACACTCGCACCCTTTAGAATCCCAACTATTACTATTTCTTCACCTTCATAGTCTTTTTCTATTTGTTTTGAAAGTTCGTATACTTTTTTTTCTATTTCTTCTTTACTTATCATCACATCAATCATAAACATTACTCCTTAATATAAATAATTAATGTTCTTATTATAACATACATTTATATATATTAGAATATTTTTGTATTGAATCTTAAATTTATTATAATAAATAAGTTGACTAAAAATATTTTAATTGATTTTCTCTAAATCTGTACTAGCATCTATCAATAATTTTTCAAAGAAGGATTCTAGATATTTAAAATTCGGTCTAATATTTCTATTTATATCTGAATAATTAGATAGTACTAAAGCATTTCTAAAATACAATGAATGTTCTTTAAATAAATCATTATTAATATTATATCCTAGACTTCTTAAATATTTTATAATGAATACTGCTGTAGTTCTTGTATTCCCTTCACAAAATGGATGTACCTGCCATATCGAAGATGTAAATTTTGCTAATCTACTTACCGACACTTTATCACTATTCTTACTTTCTTGATAAAAATCATATTCAAGTAAATCCATTAAATCATTATAATCACCGTATATTACACTCTCTCCACCAAGTATTGGCTCTTTCTTCGATATATTATAATCTCTGAATTCTCCAACATATTTTTCTAGTTCACCTTTGAATAAATCTTTAAATAATGCTTTATGAATAGTTTTTAAAGTTATTGGACTGAATTTAAAACTCCCATTTTCAAGAAGTTGTACTATTCTTATAGATACCAAATCACATTCTTCAGTTTGAACAATCGATTCATCATTCGAATTAAACTCCTTATAATAAGAATAAAGAGCATTTTCTACTTCTTTATAAGTTTTCTTACCTTCTATTGAATCATCCATTAACTCAATAAGATATCTCGAAGGTTTTAGATTATCTACTTCATTTAATCCTATTGCAATTTCCCAATTATCTCTTCTTTGAATTTTATCTATTCTATCTTCAGTCAATTTTGTGTATGATGATTTTGTATATGCAACTTGTTTTTCATCCATTTAAATTAAATTCCTTTCAAGGTATAAATATAATATTATCAATATATCCTATGGACTTCATTATACTACACTTTTATAAATACCAAAATATTATTATTCTTATCAATATTTGATATAATAAACTCATAAGGTGGTGATTAAAATGACAAATCACGGGGCAAATCTCTATGATTTATCTAAAAAATTCGGGATTTCAAAAACAGAATTTTTAGATTTTAGTTCTAATATAAATCCTCTTGGTGCATCTAAACTTGCAAAAAAACATTTAGTAGAAAATATAGACTTAGTTTCTATATATCCAGATGTTGAATATAAAAATCTTAAAAATTCTATTTCGTCATATTGTAACTGCAAAACAGAAAATATAATATTAGGAAGTGGGGCAACAGAACTTATTTCATCTTTTATAAAAACTTTAAATCCTAAAAAGAGTTTACTCTTAACTCCTGCTTACTCTGAATACGAAAAGGAATTAAATAAAATAAACTCAAAAATTACAAAGTTAGCAGCAAAAAAAGAAAATTTATTTAAAGTAGATATAAACGATGTAATAAAATATGGTAAAAAACATGATTTAATAATAATTTGTAACCCAAATAATCCCACAGGATTTACTTTTACCAAAGATGAAATAGAAATACTTTTAAAAAATACAAACTCTATGGTTATGATAGATGAAACTTACATAGAATTTACAAATAAAAATAAATATCAAGCAACTGAATTAGTAAATGATTACGAAAACTTATTCGTAATAAGAGGTACTTCAAAATTTTTCTCAACCCCGGGGATAAGACTTGGATACGGGCTTATTTCTAATGATATTATAAAAAATAAAATAAATGATAATCTTGATTTATGGAATATAAATATATTCGCATCTGTTATGGGTGAAATTATGTTTAAAGATGAGGATTTTATAAAAAATTCATTTGAATTAATAAATACACAAAGAAATTATTTTATAAATGAATTATCTAAATTCAAAGATTTAGAATATTTCGATTCTAATGGTAATTTTATATTATGTAATATAAAAAATGGTATGAGTGCATCTAAATTAAGAGAAATACTCCTTCCTAAAAAAATTATAATTAGAGATTGTTCGTCTTTTGAAGGACTTGATGATTCTTTTTTTAGATTTTGTATGTTAAACAAAAAAGATAATGAACTTCTTATAAATTCTTTAAAAGAAATATTTATTTAAAATAAAAAACTTTCATCTATACCAAAAGTATAAATGAAAGTTTTTTATTACATATTAAAATTTTTATTTACGTAAGCCTTTATTTCTTCAGAAGTTCCCATTGATAAAATTTCATTTGAAAACTCTTGCATTTTTTCATAACTTAAAGAATTTATAAGTTTTCTAGCAGGAAGAATTGATATTGGACTCATAGAAAACTCATCTAAACCAAATCCTAAAAGTATAGGTATCATTCTTTGGTCTCCAGCAGATTCTCCACACATTCCAACCCATTTTCCTTCTTTATGCGCATTATCTATAACCATTTTTATAAGTCTAAGTACTGCTGGATTAAATTGATTGTATAAATAACTTATTTTTTGGTTCATTCTATCTACTGCACAAGTATATTGTATTAAATCGTTAGTTCCTATTGAGAAGAAATCTACGTGTTTAGCTAATACATCAGATATAACTGCCGCAGAAGGTATTTCTATCATCATACCAACTTCTACATCATCTGAATATTTTATACCTTCTTTGTCCATATCAGCTAAAACTTCCTTAACTATTTCTTTAGCTTTTAATAATTCTTCTAAAGAAGATATCATAGGGAACATTATTCTTAGTTTTCCGTGAACACTAGCTCTATATAATGCTCTAAGTTGAGTTTTAAATATATCCGTTTTATCTAAACAAATTCTTATAGCTCTGTATCCTAAGAAAGGATTCATTTCGTGGTCCATTTCGAAATATGGAAGTTCTTTGTCTCCACCAATATCTAAAGTTCTTATTACTATTGGTTTTCCATTCATTCCTTCAAGAACTGCTTTATATGCTTCATATTGTTCTTCTTCAGTTGGGAAACCGTCTTCTTTATCCATATATAAAAACTCAGTTCTATAAAGTCCAACACCTTCAGCATCATTGTTTATTAAACCTTCAACATCTTTTGGACTTCCTATATTACCTGCTAATTCAACATGTCTACCGTCAGTTGTAACAGTTTTTTGACCTTTTAATAATTTTAAACTTTCTTTATATTCTTGATATTCATTTTTTAATTTAGAGTATTTTTCTTTAGTTTCATCATCAGGATTTACTATAACTTCACCAGTATCTCCATTAAATACTATGTAATCTCCATCTTTTATTTTAGATGTAGCATCTGTTAATCCCACAACTGCTGCAATTTCTAAAGTTCTAGCCATTATAGCTGTATGAGAAGTTCTTCCACCTATATCAGTTAAGAAACCTAAAACCATTTTTTTATTCATAGTAGCAGTATCTGAAGGCGTTAAATCATGTGCTATTAATATAACTTCTTCATCTAAAGATGCTAAATCAACCACTTTAATTCCAAGTATATGTCTTAATATTCTATTTGTAACATCTTTTATATCTGCTGCTCTTTCTCTCATATATTCGTTATCCATAGCCTCAAACATAGCAACGAACATTTCTTTTACTTCATTTAATGCAAATTCAGCATTAACTTGTTCATTTTTGATTTTATCAATAGTTTGATCTAATAATTCTGGGTCTTCTAAAACTAATAAATGAGACTCAAATATTTGAGCTTCATGCTCTCCTAATTCTAATAAAGCCTTTTCCTTAACCTTAATCAATTCTTCTTTTGATATTTTTACAGCATCATGTAATCTTTTTATTTCTATATCAACATTTTCAATAGACTTTTTTTCTATCACTAATTCACTATGCTCAACAATTAACGCTTTCCCTAAAGCTATACCTGGTGATGCACCTGTTCCCTTGAATACCATAATAATCAATTGCTAAAACTAAAAAGTTTTAACATACTCCTTTCCTTTAATCTCAAAAAACCTCGCAAAAACCGAGGTCTACTTATTATTCTCCAAATCCACTTTCTATTAATTCAGCTAATGCATTTATTGCTGCTTCTTGGTCTTCACCATTAGCTATTATAGTTAACTCATCTCCTTGAGCTAATCCTAAACTCATTATCCCCATTATTGATTTAGCATTTACAGTTTTACCCTTTGCAGATACTTCTACTGTTGATTTAAATTCAGCAGCCTTTTTTACAAACATACCTGCTGGTCTTGCATGTAACCCACTAGCATTTTTTACATTAACTATTCTTTCCATATTAGAAATCCTCCACTATATAGTAATAAACTTGAATTTTATAGTTATTTACTTAATATTATACATTCTATTTTTGAAAAATTCTATACTAAATTATTTTTTTATAGGTAAAGTTACATATTATTTTTAAAATCTAAAATCAAAGTATTAGTCAATAAAGTTATTATTTTATCCTTTTTAAAACCTTTTATATTAGATAAATTAACATTAGAATTATTTATATTTTTATGAATAAGTTCAACAACTTTATTAAAATCATAAAGTACAATTCTATTTAGTTTATTTTCCTGTAATTTTCTTTCGTATATTTTATAAAACAAATCTTTATAAGTAAACTCAGGTTTAAGCCCTAAAATTTCACCACATTTTGGCACTATTATTTCAAGCAAAGTCCTTAAAGTAGCGTCATTTTTTAAATTAAATATTTCTAAAATAATTTTTATAGTTTCTTCATTTAATGACTTTATTTTATTAAAACAATAATCTTCGTCAAACTTATAATCTGCTTCAAAATAATAATCCACACCTTCGTATCTTTTATAACTTTTCATAGTATCTAAATAGCCTAATTTTATATTCTTTTTTGCATGTTCACTATCTTTATTAAGACACCCACCAAGCGATTCAGAAGGTACTATGGTCTTTATATTTAAATCTTTATACTTATTCAAACTCATTTTTCCTAAAAAATCATCTAACAATCTTATTACAACTAAATCTTTATAACCTTTTTCTTCAAGTAAAGATACTGGAATATTTTCTGAAAACATTCCATCTAAATAAATAGTATCGTCTAATTTATCAATTTTAAATATTGGCAAATTAGCACTCGTGATTAAATACTCTACTAATCTACCTTTTTCTATATCTTCTATATACATAGGATGCGGATTAAATTTTTTATTCCAAGATACAGCAAGAAAAGCAAAGTCTTTATTAGAATTTCTTATTTTGTCTTCGTCTAAAGTTTCTTTTAGTAATTTTTTTAGAGGACTTATATCTATCCCTTCATTTTTTATAGCTTTATTAATAAGTTTTATAACGTGATTTATATTTTTGGGAGTAAAATCTAAATC
This sequence comes from Romboutsia sp., assembly GCA_017889265.1. Taxonomy (GTDB): domain Bacteria; phylum Bacillota; class Clostridia; order Peptostreptococcales; family Peptostreptococcaceae; genus JAGHEK01. Next base: position 22,863 of record JAGHEK010000004.1, read on the forward strand.
TTTATACTGCTCATATAATTTTTCTTCTATATTCATAAAGCTTGTATAATCATACTTTGTCCATATTTCTTCTATTACATCAATATCATCTTGAACAATATAAGCTCCATTTAATGCACCTATTGACGTTCCACAAACACCCTGAAACTCCATCCCTAAATCTCTAAGTGCTTTATATGCTCCTATTTGATAAGAACCTTTAGCGCCTCCACCTTCTAATACTAAGCCTTTCATAACATCACCTTGTATTTTACTTTATTTCTTTTCTCTCGTTAACAATATTTACTACCTTTTTAAATATATTTTTTTCAAATGAATTTAAGTTTACATTGCTAAATATAAAATTATTTGGATCTAATAAGTATAGTTTTTTATAACCTACTTTATAAAATGATATACATATTTTTTTCAATTCCTTTTCACTTTCACACTTAAAATCTGAAGGAATAATAACTAATCTATATTTTGAAGTATCAATATCTTTTACTAACTTTTTATGATTTATCAAAAATTTATTCATTTCTTCCTTACTAACATAATCACTAATATTTATTTGGATTTCATTTTGATTTTCTAATAAATTTATATCTAACATTACTTTCCCTCCATAAACAATATATACTAATTCTATGAATTATCATTTATAGAGTTTCTTAAAATTTATTTTAAATATATAAAAAAGATGGTAAAAACCATCTATTTCTTTATATTTTCATCTAAATATGTTAATATCCCTTGAGCTATACCTTTTGCCAATTCATTTTTATAGTTTTCGTCAGATAATTTTTTTACTTCTTTAGGATTGCTTAAAAATCCTATTTCTATTAAAATTGCAGGCATATTAACACTTCTTAGAACTTCAAAATCATTAGATTTAACTCCTCTGTCTCTAGTATCTACATATGATACTAATGTTTTTTGCATAGTTTTTGCAAATGTTTCTGAGTTATTTTTATCATTTATTAAATAATATGTTTCTATTCCAAATGCTTCATTTGCATCTTTATGAGAATTTAGATGTAATGATACTAAAACATCTGAATTTTTACTAGTAGCCATATTTGCTCTTTCTGATAAAGATAAATAAGTATCCTCAGTTCTTGAAAGTATAACTTCTATATCATCTTGTTTTAATAAATATGATGCAACTTTTTTTGATATATCCAAAACTAAGTCTTTTTCTATAATTGTATTATCAAAACTTTTACTTCCTATATCATTACCACCATGACCTGGATCTATAAATACTCTATATTTTTTTGCATTACTTTCTCCAGCTTCTTTATCAAGATCAAATTGCTCTATTTTTTCAACATTATTACTTTTTACATCAGTATTCATTTCAACTTGCTTATTTTTCGTATTAAAATTAATATCTAATCTTGAAAAAATTGTTTGAGTTAATTTAAAAGCCCCAAAAATTAAAATAGAAAAAAAAAGAAAAAATACTACTATAACAAAAGCTAATTTTTTCTTATTTATTCGTTTTTTCTTAACTTTAAAATTTTTAACTTTTGCTTTAGACATTTTATTTCCTTTCTAAACAATAATTGATTTTAATATACATTTTATCATTTAGAAAGCATTTTTTCAACACAGATTATCCACCTAATGTTACATCTTGCTTATTGTACCAATTAAATGCATCATCCATATGTCTTTTTTCAAAATCTGGCCAATATTCATCAATAACATAAAAATCAGAATATATAGATTGAACAGGTAAAAAACCACTTAATCTTCTTCTACCTCCCCATCTTATTATAAGGTCAATTCTGGATATATCACTAGATTGTATATGGTTTTGTAAATTGTTTTTATTTACATTTATAGCATCTGCTAAAGTATTCAAATCCCAATGCCAACCATAATTAACTAATAAATTTGCTTTTATTTCATCCTTTTTTCCTTCTATTCTTGTTGTATATTCTAAAAGTTCTTTAGGAAAAAGTGGTGATTTGGTATTTCCCATAACAAGAAGTGATGCTCCTTCTTTTACCAAAGCATTAGCAGCATCTACACAAGATTTAATGAATGCTTTCGTTTGATATGAAGGTCTTTTGGCATTATCGGTAGTAAACCCATAAAAAGTTACCTCATTAACCCCTATATCTCTACAGGCTCTATAAGCTTCTAGTCCTGGATTAATACCATTTTCATATCCCTTATCTTTATCCATTCCATGACTTTGAGCCCATCTTCTATTACCATCTGGTATTATTCCTACATGTTTTGGTATTCTCATAATTTTTCTCCTTAATATTTTTTATTAGAATTATCTCCAAATTTATTTATCTTAATCAATATAATAATTAAATATTATTGAAAATAAAATATTTATTAAGTATAATAAATCTAAATTTACTTAGAATATATTTTATAAAGCTAGGAGGATTTTTATGAAAAGATTATTAACATTTCTTTCTTTAATACTTACTCTAAATCTAGTAGGGTGTTCATCTAAAGAAGAAACAACAGTAAAAGATGTGCCGGTTACAGAAATCGAAACTTCTATAAATAACGAAACTTTACTTCCTATTCAACCTGTTCAATCAGTTGATGCAAAGACTTTTTATGCTTTTGATTCTGTAAAAGATAAAATAAAAGAAGGTTTCGTTATAAAAGCTATGATAAACGTTAAATTACAAGATGTTTTCGTTATAAAAACTGATGATGCAGAGGCTATAAAAACTGCAATCGAAACTTACAAAGAAAATGATTTAAGAATGTTTGGCGACGGATACGGTGGAGAAGAAAATGCTAAAGCAGTAGCAGAATCTATACTTGAAACTAAAGGTGACTACGTTTATTTTATAGCTACTCAAAATGCTAAAGATATAGAAGCTAAAATATTAGAAATAATAGAATAATTCTTTAAAAGCTATGAAATAAATATTTTATTCCATAGCTTTAATTTATTAGAGGTGATTTTTTGACTTTCAGTAGTATAACTTTTTTATTTTACTTTTTGCCATTAGCTTTATTTTCATATTACATAGTTCCGAATAAATTCAAAAATTTAATTTTACTAATATTTAGTTTATTTTTCTATTTTTACGGAGAACCAGTTTATATTTTCATAATGTTGTTTTCCTGTATAGTAGACTATACCCATGCAATACTTATAGATAAATATAGAAATATGTCCAAAATATTTTTATTATCATCTATAATTATAAATCTAAGTTTACTTGGATTTTTTAAATATAGCAATTTTTTTATAAAAATAGTAAATGATATAACAAACTCAAATATAAATTATCTAAATATAGCTTTACCTATTGGAATTAGTTTTTATACATTCCAAACTATGTCATACACGATAGATGTTTATTATAAAAAAGTACCTGTTCAAAAAAACTTTATATCTTTATCAACGTTTATAACATTATTCCCTCAATTAGTTGCAGGTCCGATTGTAAGATATATAGATATTTATAATGATTTAGAAAAAAGAAAACATACCTTAGATAAGTTTTATGAAGGTGTATGTAGATTTATAATTGGACTTTCAAAAAAAGTTATTCTTGCAAATAATTTAGGTATCATATGGAATAGTATAAAATCATCAAGCTATAATGAAATTTCAAATTTGACTGCTTGGCTTGGAATAATTTCATTTACACTTCAAATATATTTCGATTTTTCTGGATATAGTGATATGGCTATTGGTCTTGGTAAAATGTTTGGTTTTGACTTTTTAGAGAATTTCAACTACCCATATATTTCAAAATCTATAACAGAATTTTGGAGAAGATGGCACATATCCCTAGGAATTTGGTTTAGAGATTATGTCTATATACCACTTGGAGGAAATAGATGCAAAAAAACTAGATGGTTTTTAAATATAATCATAGTTTGGTTTCTTACTGGTTTTTGGCATGGTGCAAATTATAATTTTATACTTTGGGGAATTTATTTTGGAATATTGCTAATTATAGAAAAATTATTTTTACTAGATATTCTAAAAAAATCACCGAGTTTATTACAACACTTTTATACATTAACTTTAGTAATAATAGGTTTCGTTTTTTTTGAACTAGAAAAAAATATACTAAGTTATCTAAAATCTATGTTTATAATTAAAAATAACTTTATAGATAAACAATTTTTATACTACTTTGTACCAAATATAATATTAATAGTATTTTCAATAATAGCATCTACCCCTATCATAAAAAATATTATAGAAAAAAACTCTATATTAAAATTTGCATTTTTGATGTTTGGATTAATATTATCTACTGCTTTTTTAATAGACGAATCGTTCAACCCATTTTTATATTTTAGATTTTAGGAGGTGATATATTGAAGAAAACCACTATAATTTTGTTTTTGACTTTTATATTTAGTGTTCCAATAATAAATATTTTAACTAAAGATAAATTAATAAGCGAAATAGAAAATAAAATACTCACACAACTCCCTAAAATATCGTTGGAAGACATAAAAAATAAAGAATTTATGCAAAATTTTGATTCGTACGTACTTGACCAATTTCCATTAAGAAATGAATTTATAAAATTTAAAAATCTATACTCCTATATAATAG
>JAGHEK010000044.1 GCA_017889265.1 Romboutsia sp.
GGGTGGTATTTTTGGAGAAGTTATAGTTTTCTCAGATATAAAAGAATACCCTGCAACCGTAATTGCCTCAACTAATTCAGAAGTAATTTTTATAGAAAAAGATGAGTTTATAGATTTTTTTATAAATAATAAAGATTTTTTAAAATCTTTCATAAAAGAACTAAGTAATAAAATAATCACTCTGAATAATTCTATTACTAATTTATCTTTAGTAAGTATAAGACATAAAATATCTAATTATTTAATTTCAGAATCTAACAAAACAAACTCTAAAAAAATAAAACTCAATATGACTAAGCAAAAACTATCTGAAATTCTTGGTATACCAAGACCTTCATTGTCTAGAGAACTTATAAATATGAAAAATGACAATTTAATAAACTATGAAAAGGATTATATAGAAATATTAGATAAAGAAAAATTAGAATTGATTTTAATTGAATAAAATTTTAAAAAATAACTTGCAAAAAGCATAAAAAACGTTTAAAATAGATATTCCAAGGAACTAAGTTTTTAGTTTTGATAACTGTATATTTTTTATTTTAAATTTAGATAAATATTTTGATTTATTTATTAAAAATTTTTTTATTTCAAAAAGACCATACTTTTTAAGTATGGTCTATCTTTTTTAGTTTGAATAATATAAGTTTTTATTTGGATAGTATGGATCACTAGTAACATCTATTCCAAGTTCTCTAAATGTTTGTTCATCATTTTTACTAAGTATTGTAGTTGAGTGAACTTGAGAACCTTTTAATAAATCTAATTTTTCAAGCGCAACTTGTGCAGTTGGATTAGTAACTGCTGATATACTAAGTGCAGTTAATACTTCTTCTAAGCTAAGCTCTGGTGTTTTACTTCCTAAAGTCTTAGTTTTTAAATTAACTATTGGCTCAAGTATTGAAGGTGAAATTAAATGTATTTCATCATCTATGTTTGCTATAGATTTTATAGCATTTAAAGTAACTGCTGCAGTAGCATTCATTAAATCAGAACCCTTACCTGTTAAAACTTGTCCATTTGGAAGTTCTATTGCACTAACTGAACAAGAATCATTTTCTTTTGCAGTTTCTTTTAATTTAGCACTATACTCTCTAGCAGGAACAACAGCTTTTCTATCTTCTGGCTTTAAGCTTAATTCTTCCATTATTATATTAATTCTTTCAAATGCTTCCTTGTCAACTTGACCTTTTTTATATTCACAAGCAGTTTTGAAGTATCTTCTTATTATTTCTTGTCTTGATGCTTCTTTTACAACTTCATCATCTATTATTCCGTATCCTACTCTATTTACACCCATATCAGTTGGTGATTGATATATAGATTCTTTTCCAGTTATCTTTTCTATTATCTTCTTTAAAACTGGAAATAATTCTAAATCTCTGTTGTAATTAACTGCCATTTCTTCGTACTTTTCTAAGTGGAATGAATCTATCATGTTAACATCTTTTAAATCAACAGTAGCAGCTTCATAAGCTATATTTAAAGGATGCTTTAAAGGAACATTCCATACTGGGAAAGTTTCAAACTTAGAGTATCCAACAGCATTTCCTCTTTTATTTTCATGGTATAACTGACTTAAACAAGTTCCTAATTTTCCACTTCCAGGACCTGGTGCAGTTACTACAACTATTGGCTTAGTAGTTTCTATATAAGGATTTTTTCCATATCCTTCATCACTAACTATAGTATCCACATCAGTTGGATATCCTTTTGTTGGTGCGTGCTTGTAAACTTTTATACCCATTCTCTCTAATTTATTTATAAAAACAGTAGTAGCAGGTTGTCCTTCATATCTCGTTATAACTACACTGTTAACGTCTAACTCACGTGCTCTAAACTCATCTATTAATCTTAGAACGTCCATATCATAAGTTATGCCGTAGTCTCCTCTTATTTTATTTCTTTCTATATCTCCTGCATAAACACAGATTACTACTTCTAACTTATCCTTCATATTTTGAAGAACCTTTATCTTAGCATCTTCATCAAATCCAGGTAAAACTCTCTTTGCGTGTAAATCACCGATAAGTTTTCCTCCAAATTCTAAATAAAGTTTATCAAAGTTGTTTACTCTTTCAAGTATATACTTTGACTGTTCTTCTAAATACTTATTATGATCGAAACCGATTTTCATAAAACACCTCTCTAAATTTTTAAAATTTTAATAACTGTAGATAATTTATTTTAGTGAGAGTTACTTTATGTTCTAACGACATTTTTTTCACTTTTACCTCACTTATTAAGGTTATATTATACAATTATTTTTCTATTTTTTCAATACTATTTTTATAATTTATCGATTATTTTTAAAACAAAAAACAAACCGATAATACTAGTATTTTAATACTTTTTTACCAGTTTGTTTTTTATATTTTATATAAACATTAATTATTTACTATCTCTATACATTTCTTTTAATTTAGCTTGTATTTCTTTGTTTTCTAAATATTCTTCTAAAGTAGTTTTTCTATCCATTATTCCATTTGGAGTAATTTCTATTATTCTGTTTGCTAGAGTTTGTATCATTTCGTGGTCGTGAGAACTAAATAATAAAACTCCTGGGAATTTTTCTAAACCTTTATTTACAGAAGTAATACTTTCTAGGTCTAAGTGGTTAGTTGGGTCATCAAGTACTAATACGTTAGCATTAGAAAGCATTAATTTTGATAACATACATCTAACCTTTTCTCCTCCAGATAAAACTTGAGCTTCTTTTAAAGCTTCGTCTCCACCAAATAACATTCTTCCCAAGAAACCTCTTATAAAGCTTTCACTTTTTTCTTCTGAGTATTGTCTTAACCAATCTACTAAAGAATAACTAACCCCATCAAAGTATTTATTGTGATTTTTAGGTAAATAATCTTGAGTAGTAGTAACTCCCCACTTAAATGTTCCGCTATCTGCAGTATCTTCTCCCATTATTATGTTAAATAAAGCAGTTATAGCCATTTCATCACCTAAAAATGCTACTTTATCTTCTCTATCAAGCCTAAAACTAACATTATCTAAAACTTTTACTCCATCTATTGTCTTAGTTAAATTTTCAACTTCTAAAACTTCATTTCCGATTTCTCTTTCAGGAGTAAATCCAACGTATGGGTATCTTCTTCTTGAAGGTTGTATTTCTTCAACTTGTATTTTTTCAAGTTGTTTCTTTCTTGAAGTAGCTTGTTTTGCTTTTGATGCATTAGAGCTAAATCTAGCTATAAATTCTTTAAGTTGAGCTATCTTTTCTTCTGCTTTTTTATTTTGGTCTTTCATAAGTTGTAGTGCTAATTGACTTGATTCATACCAGAAATCATAGTTACCTACATACATTTGTATCTTACCAAAATCAACATCAACTATATTAGTACATATTTGATTTAAGAAATGTCTATCGTGTGATACAACTATAACAATAGAATCTTCTAAATCCATTATGAAGTTATTTAACCAATTTATAGATTGGAAATCTAAGTGGTTAGTAGGTTCGTCCATTATTAATATTTCTGGCTTTCCAAATAAAGCTTGAGCAAGTAAAACTTTAACTTTTTCTCCACCTGTTAAATCTTTCATTTGCTTATAATGTAAATCTTTTTCTATACCAAGACCCATTAAAAGTTTTTCTGCATTAGTTTCTGCATCCCAACCATCAAGTTCTGCAAACTCACCTTCAAGTTCTGCCGCTTTTATTCCGTCTTCTTCTGAAAAGTCTGATTTCATATATAAAGCATCTTTTTCTTTCATTATATTGTAAAGTCTTTCGTGTCCCATTATAACAACATCTAAAACAGTATCTTCTTCATATTTAAAGTGATCCTGTCTTAAATCAGACATTCTTTCTTTTTCTGTTATAGAAACACTACCTGTATTTGGCTCTATATCCCCTGCTAATATCTTAAGAAAAGTTGATTTTCCTGCACCATTAGCACCTATTATCCCATAACAATTTCCTTTTGTGAATTTTAAGTTAACTTCTTTAAATAACTCTTTATCACCAAATCTAAGTCCAACATTAGTAACTTGTAACATTTAGTATTTCCTTTCTTGTTTATTATTTTTCATTTTATAGTATACTAACTTAGTTTATCGATTACAATACCAAATAAATATTTATCTACACCACTTTTTATATAGCTAAATTTTACTATAGAAAAAAACATAGTTTTTTGATATAATTTCTAAAGCTAAGAATTAAAGCTAAGAATTAAATTTAATAGGAGGTGTAGGTTTAGCTATGAAATATTTTAATAATTTAAGTATCGCTAAAAAAATATTTTCTTCATTTTGTGTTCTAATAGTTTTGTATATACTATCTAGTTCATATACTTTCAATGGTTTATTAAAAGTTGGTAAAGGTAGCGAAGATTTTTTCAATAACAACTATATAGCTTCTCAGGAAGCACTAAAAATAAATTCCGATTTAATATCTATAGATCAAAATATAGTTCGTCAGGCTAATGACCCTGAACCTTCAGATTATAAACAAACTATCGAAGAAAAAATAAACTCAGTTAAAAATTCTATCGAAATACTTAAAAAAACTATACCTAATGAGGTTGAAACTACAGATTTATTAAGTAATCGAATTGTAGAACTTGAAAATATGTATAAACAAATAAATGAACTTGATTTACAAGGAAATATCGTAGAAGTTAATAGACTTGCAAATGATGAAAATGGAGGTTATAGAACTCCTTATGTGGATATGAGGCTTGCCACAATGGATCTTAATGAAAGATTAAATGAAAATGCCACTATATTTAATACACAAATTCAAAAAACTTTCTCAAAAACTAAGTTTTTAGCAAGTATATTCAGTTTTATATTTGTAGGTATATCATTATCTATTGCATATTTCGTTGTTAGAAGTTTAAAAAATCCGATTAAAGAATTAGAAGATGTAGCACATAAAATGACTGAAGGTAACTTCGATATAACTATAAAATATGATTCTACAGATGAGCTTGGTACTTTAGCAAACAGTATAAAAAATTTAGCAAGTAAAACTCAAGAAGTAATAAACGATACTGTTTATAATCTTGAAGAAGTTGCTTCTGGTAATTTTAACGTAAGTCCACATGTTGAATATATCGGTGTATTTAAAAGAATAGAAAATGCAATAAGTCAAATAACTATTGATTTAAGTAATACTATAAATCAAATAAACATATCTTCTAATGAAGTTAGTAGTACTTCTAATGATGTTTTAAACGGTGCACAAATACTAGCACAAGGTTCAACAGAACAGTCTTTAGCAGTACAAAATTTATCGGATACTATAGAAAATATATCTAATCAAATAAGTATAAATGCTGAAAATGCAAAAAAAGCTAATGAGTTATCTACTAGTGCAGGTTATGAAATGCAAGAAGGTAACAATCAAATGAAGCAAATGGTTCAAGCTATGGATGACATTTCCTTTGCTTCTCAAGAGATAGAAAGAATAATAAAAACTATAGAAGATATTGCATTCCAAACTAATATATTAGCACTTAATGCCGCAGTTGAAGCTGCTCGTGCAGGTAGTGCTGGTAAAGGATTTGCTGTTGTTGCTGATGAAGTTAAAAATCTAGCCCAAAAATCTTCTGAAGCTGCAAAAAATACTTCTTCTTTAATATTAAATTCTTTAGAATCTGTAAATCGCGGAAACGAAATAGTTAACTCTACAGCGACTTCTCTTGAAAAAATAGTAGTTACAACTAATAGTGCTATACAACTTGTAGATGAGATAGCAAAAGCATCTGAACAACAAGCTATTTCTATTGAAGAAATTTCTCAAGTTATAAAACAAATTTCAGACGTTGTTCAAACTAACTCAAAAACTAGTGAAGAAAGTGCAAATGCAAGTGAAGAATTAAATTCTCAAGCTAAAATATTAAAATCACTAATAGAAAATTTCAAACTTAAAGAAACTGAACATTTCTAAAAAAAGTGCTTTATTGCCACTAGTGTTGTATTTAACTAATATTTACAACTTGATTTTTACAAAATTTATATAATGAAAAAAATAACCTCCTTTGGTTAAATGGAAGTAACAACAAATCCATCCGAAGGAGGTTATTTTTTATGAAAATATTTAAATCTAATAATAATGATAC
>JAGHEK010000045.1 GCA_017889265.1 Romboutsia sp.
ACTCTTTTATTGCTTGTATATTACATTCAATTGTACTTTTATTTAATATTTCTATTTCGCCAACTACTTGAACTGGTGAGTAAAATCTTATTAAAAGAGTTTTTCCATTTGGTGTTGTAATATATACTTTTGATTTTCCTTCTACAAAGAAATATAAATATCTTAAATCTTCTCCAGATAAACAAATATATTCATTTTTCTTGAAACGATGTATCTCCATATAAGGAACCATATTATTAGAAAATATTTCATTTATTTTGTATTTATTAACATAGTAATTCAATTTTTTATTATCATCTATTCTAAACATTATTTTCTCCCTAATAAAAAACATATAAAATCGTGATATATGTCATAATATATCCACTTTTTTATTTGATATTATATCAAAGATGACAAATTGTAAATTATAAAATTATTGTAAAGGAGATTATTATGACATTATTGTTAAATATGATAGGAATTATTGTTGTTATATTCGGATTATATCTCTTCTCTGAAAATAAAGATAAGGTTGATAAAAAACTTATAGCAAAAGCATTATTAGTTCAATTTGTACTTGCATTTTTATTAGTTAAATTCCCATTAGGGCAAAAAGTAATAAAAGTAGTATCAGATTTTGTAACTAATGTATTAAACTATAGATTTGAAGGAGTATCTTTCGTATTTGGTTCATTAGCAGATGGAAGTGTTGGAGATATATTTGCAATATCAGTACTAGCGAATATAGTTTTTACAGCAGCTTTGGTTGGAGCATTATACTATCTAGGAGTCATAAACTTCGTAGTTAAGTTAGTAGGTGGAGCAATACAAAAATTATTCGGAACTAGTAAAGTTGAAAGTTTTGTTGCAGTTGCTAATATGTTCTTATCACAAACAGAATCACCAATACTTGTAAGTAAATATTTACACACAATGACTAGAAGTGAACTTCTATTATTATTAGTATCTGATATGGGAAGTATGGCTGCATCAGTATTAATGGGATATGTTGGTATGGGAATACCAATGAAATACTTATTAATAGCAGGAGCATTAGTTCCATTAAGTAGTATAATAGTTTCTAAATTATTAATACCAGAAACTAACAAAGAAATATTAATAGAAGATGTTGTTATGAACAGAAAAGGTGGGCACACAAACATAATGTCTGCTATATCTGAAGGGGCTTCAAACGGTGCACAATTAGCAATCGGTATAGGGGCTTCACTTATAGCTATAACTGGATTAGTTGCATTAGTTAACGGTGCTTTAGGAATAATAGGATTATCATTACAACAAATATTATCTTATGTATTTGCACCTTTAGCATACTTAATGGGAATAAATCCAGAGCATGTGTTAACTGCGGGACAATTATTAGGTTCAAAGATGGTATTAAATGAGTTTGTTGCTTTCGGTGAATTAGGGCAAATAATAAGTTCAGTTGATCAAAGAACAGGAATTATTATGGCAATATCATTAGCAGGATTCGCAAATATATCAAGTATAGGTATATGTATATCAGGTATATCAATATTTTGCCCAAAAAGAAGAAATGAAATATCAGATATAGCATTTAAAGGAATGATAGGCGGATTTTTAGTAAGCTCATTATCAGCAATGATAGTTGGATTATTACTACTATTCTAATTATATTTATAAAAAAAGACATAAACTTAAGCTTATGTCTTTTTTTAGCTAATAATATTAATTTACGAAGCAGAATGAATGCTATCGCATAGCAATTTAAAATCACTTATGCGATAAGCGCCTTTATTTACCCAGCAGGAGACTTAACACATCTTTTACTAAAGGATTTTCTTTTTCATCTTTTCTAAAATCTTCTAAAATATATTCCCCTTCTGGAATATAAATGCACGGTTTAAAATTAGTAAAATCTATATCATTAAAAAATAATTTCTTATTCATATATATATCTACATTTTGTAACCTATGTACAGCATGTATAATTTTAGATAATGCATATTTTTTATTAAATTTTCTCATACTTCACCCCTTAAAATAATTAAAATATGAATATATAAAAATATTTTGGAAAAAATAATACAAATTATAATTGTGGAGGTTTTTAATGAATTTTCCAAATAATTTTCCTAAACAAACTCAATCTAAACAACCTGGATTTGAATATGAAATGAAACCAAGTCCTATTTTTGAACATAATCTATATAATCCAAGCACAGATAAATTAAAAAATAAAATTGCAATAGTACCTGGTGGTGATAGTGGTATTGGTAGAGCTGTATCTATTTCACTTGCTAAAAATGGTTGTGATGTATGTATAGTATATTTAAACGAAGATGAAGATGCTAATTTAACCAAACGAAAAATAGAAGATTTAAACAAAAAATGTTTACTAATAAGAGGAGATATTTCTTGTTCTAAATTTTGTGATGAGATAGTAAAAAAGACTTTAGATGAATTCGGAAAAATAAATATACTTATAAATAATTCTGCCGTCCAATATGAAAACAAAAATATTACAGATATTGATGATGAAATGTTTGATAAAACTTTTAAAACTAATGTATATGGAGCCTTCTATTTAACTAAGAGAGTTGTTCCTCACTTAAAAAAAGGTGATAGTATAATAAATACTACTTCTGTTGTATCGTATAACGGACATGAAACATTGCTTGATTATTCTATGACTAAAGGAGCTTTGACTACTTTTACTAGGTCTTTAGCTTTACAATTAGCACCTAAAGGTATAAGAGTTAATGCAGTAGCCCCTGGTCCTGTTTGGACACCTCTTATAGTTTCTTCATTTGATGAAAATCATGTATCAACGTTCGGTCAAGATACTCCACTAAAAAGAGCAGGGCAACCAGTTGAATGTGCAGAGGCTTACGTATTTTTAGCAAGTGAAAATGCATCATATATTACAGGTCAAACTATACATATAAATGGTGGTATTATGGTAAACTCATAAAAAAATAGGTAGCTTAAAAACTACCTATCTTCATCAGTTACATTAAATACATATGGAACGTTTCTATAATAGTCGCCGTAGTTAAGACCATAACCAACAACGAACTTATCTTCTATTTCAAATCCACAATAATCAGGCACTAATTCAACTTTTCTTCTACTTGGTTTATCAAGTAAAACACAAGATTTTATACTGTTTGGATTTTTAGTTTTTAAGTGTTTCATAACAAAATCCATAGTAAGAGCAGAATCAGTTATATCATCAACTACTAAAACATCATATCCTTCTAAATTAGATTTAACATCAGATACAACTTGAACAGTTCCAGAACTTTCTTCAGAATGTCCATAGCTTGAAGTAGTCATAAACTCTATCTTAACAGGAACAGTTATTTGTCTAACTAAATCTGCACAGAATATAAAACTTCCTTTTAATAAAGAAATTACTAAAAGATTTTTTCCTTCGTAGTCTTTAGATATTTTTTCACCTAATTCTTTAAGTTTTTCAGAAATTTGTTCTTGAGAGCATAATACTTCCCACTTTTTAGTTTCTATATCCATTTTGTCCTCCAAAAATTTTTTATAGGTTATATTTTATAAAAATTTCAACCTTTTTTCAAGACAATATCGATATCTTATTAGTTAATCTTTTTTAGGTTAATAATTTCTTTTATTTCTTTTAAAATAACGTAAATCTTATTTAATGTAGACTGCATTGAAATAAGTATTATAAATAGCATAGCTAAAATTATAAAATCATAATTTAAAGACATATTTTCCTCCTTTATATAAATTAAAAAAGACTAGGTTTTTACCTAGCCATATATATTCTAACAATAATTTAAACTAATTAGAAACTTTTTTTATCTTAGATATGGAAACTTCATAAGCAACCTTTTTTACTACTTCTCCATTATCTAACTTCTTTTCATATTCTCTACTTTGAA
>JAGHEK010000046.1 GCA_017889265.1 Romboutsia sp.
TAGAAGATTTAATGATGAATGGAAAATTCCAATTATTCTACAATAAGCCAAATACAACTGTTAATAAAAGTGCCTATGAAAACTATAAGCAAAATATATTTAAAATAACTAGACAATTAAAATACAGCTCAAAACATAATAATACATTAGATATTGTATTATCTTTAAATGGATTTCCAATAATCGTTATGGAGCTGAAAAATCAGTTTACTAATCAAAATGTACATAATGCTATAAAACAATTCAAAGAAGATAGAAACCCGAAAGAAGAGTTATTTGGATTTAATAAAAGAGTATTAGTATATTTTGCAGTAGATACTGATGAAGTATATATGACAACAGAGTTAAAAGGAGATAAAACTTTATTTTTACCATTTAATAAGGGTAATAATAGAGGAAAAGGAAATCCAGTTATAGAAGGAAAGGAAAAAACTTCTTATCTTTGGGAAGAGATACTTACAAAAGATAGTTTACTTGATATTGTAAAAAGATTTTATTTTATTCAAGAAGATGATAAAGGTAATAAAAGGGCGATATTTCCTAGATTTCATCAATTAGATGCAGTTAGAAAAATAGTAGATGATTTAAATATAAATAATGTAGGTAAAAATTATCTTATTCAACATAGTGCAGGTAGTGGTAAGACTAATACTATTGCTTGGACTTCTCATAGATTAGCAACTCTTCACGATGAAAATAATAATGCTATGTTTGATTCTGTAATAGTTGTTACAGATAGAAAAGTTCTTGATAAACAACTTCAAAATGCTATATATCAATTAGAACATAAAAATGGTTTAGTAGTGAAAATTGATGATAATAAAAATTCATCAGATTTAGCAGATGCTATTGTAAGTAGAGCGAAAATTATAATAACTACTATACAAAAGTTTCAATATGCACTACCTAAGATAGAACAACTTGAAAAAAGACGTTATGCAGTAATAATAGATGAGGCACATTCTTCAACTTCTGGTGAGAATATGAATGCATTAAAAGAAACTTTGGCAGGAAAAACACTGGAAGAGGCAAAGATTATTGACTTTGAAAATGAAAAGAGTGAAAAATCTAGTCTAGATAAAATGAATGATATTATAGAAAAAAGAACTAATTTAGATCATATAAGTTTTTTTGCTTTTACTGCTACTCCTAAGAATAAGACTATGCAAGTGTTCGGTAGAGTAGGGGAAGACGGACTTTATCATGAGTTTCATTTATATTCTATGAAACAAGCGATAGAAGAAGGTTTTATTTTAGATGTATTAAAAAACTTTATGCCAGTAGGTATTTATTACAAGGTAGGTAAGAAAATAGCCGATAATCCTGAATTTGATAAAGGTGAAGCTAAAAGAGCTATAAATAAGTTTGTTAGTTTAAACGAACATAACATTAGACAAAAGGTTGAAACAATAGTTGATGATTTTGTAGAAAATAGGTCTATGTGGTTAGATGGACAAGCTAAAGGTATGATAGTTACTGCAAGTAGACTTCATGCAGTTAGATATAAGTTAGCAATAGATAAGTACATAAAAGAACAAGGATATAATATGAAATCTCTTGTAGCTTTCTCAGGTACTGTAAAAGATGATGATATTGAGTATACGGAAGTAAGTATGAATGAGGAAGTAGCACCAGACATTACTGAATCAAATTTATCAAGTGTATTTGAAAAAAATGATTTTAAACTGCTTATAGTTGCAGAAAAGTATCAGACTGGTTTTGACCAACCGAAACTATGTGCAATGTATATTGATAAGAAACTAGACGGTGTTAAAACTGTTCAGACTTTATCAAGGCTTAATAGAACTTATCCAAATAAACATACATTCATACTTGATTTTCAAAATAGTGTGGACGATATACAAGAGGCATACAAGCCATATTTTGAAATGACTAACATAGATAAAATTACAGACCCAAATGTAGTAAATGACCTTTGGTATCAGTTACATGAATACGGTATATATACTGATGAAGAAGTAAATGACTTTGCAGTATTATTTTATAAAGATAAAAGAACAAATCAACAAGATGCTAAGATGAATAGCTTAATTGATAAGGCAGTTGAGAGATATTGTTATTTAGATGAAGATGATGAAAAATCGGCAGATGAATTTAAAAAGAAATGTCAAAAGTATATTACTTTTTATAATTTCTTAATTCAAATTTATCCTATAAAAAATATAAATTTATTAAGACTTCAAGTTTATCTAGTAGCATTACTTAGAAAGTTGTCTAAAAAGAGTAAAGAAAGAATAAACATTGATGATATATTAAGCTTGGATTATTACAAACTACAAAAATTAAGTAAAGATGATAAAAACGGTGAGGATATATCATTATACAAAGGTGAAGGAGAATTAGTTGGTATATCTGAAAATGCTACTTCTCGTATAAGTGAAACTGATGAAGAATATTTAGAAGATATAATTAAGAAGATAAATGATGTTTTTGGAGTAGGGCTTACAGAAGAAGACAGAATTATGATAGATACCTATGAAGAAATGTTTAAGAGCGACAAAGATATAATTAATATAGCTAAAGCGAATAGTTATGAAGACATGGTTAATATTTTTGCTAAGAATTATTTTAAAAGAGGTATAGTTAAAACTAAGAATAGAAATGATAGATTAGTTAAGGAGATTTTAACCAATAATAACCTTCAAAATTATATGATTCATTACTTAGCTGAAAAGATATATTCACAGGTAAATAAATAGTATATATTATAGGTTGTTAAAGGAATTATAATATGTTTTATTTGATAGATAGAGACATTTTTTATATACATAAAGCATTGAAAGAATATAAATAAGTAGTAAAATATATTTATGGAGTAATGATATAAAAAATATTGAAAGGAAATATAAAATATTATGCCTACGATATGTATGTTTAGAGGAATAAAAA
>JAGHEK010000047.1 GCA_017889265.1 Romboutsia sp.
ATGAGGTGATTTTTTGAAGAAAGTAAACTTAGCTATCGTTGGTGCTACTGGTATGGTAGGTAGAACGTTTCTTAAAGTTTTAAAAGAAAGAAACTTTCCAATAGACAATCTTTACCTTTTTTCATCAGCTAAATCTGCTGGTACTAAGGTAATTTTCAATAAAAAAGAATACACAGTAGAAGAATTAACTGAAAATTCTTTTGATAGAGATATTCAAATAGCTCTTTTTTCTGCTGGTGGTTCAATTAGTGAAAAATTTGCTCCTATTGCAAAATCAAAAGGAGTTATAGTTGTTGATAATTCTAGCTTCTGGAGAATGAACCCTGAAGTTCCTTTAGTAGTTCCAGAAGTAAATCCAGAGGATGTAAAAAAACATAATGGTATAATAGCAAATCCAAACTGTTCAACAATTCAAGCAGTACTTCCCTTAAAAACTTTACACGATAAATACAAAATAAAAAGAATAGTTTATTCAACTTATCAAGCAGTTTCTGGTTCTGGTGTAAACGGTGTAAAAGATTTAGAAAACGGTATAGAAGGTAAAGAAAATGATTTCTATGCAAAACAAATAGCTTACAACTGTTTACCTCATATAGATGTATTTACTGAAAATGGCTATACAAAAGAAGAAATAAAAATGATAGAAGAAACTAAAAAAATACTAGGAGATAATAATTTAAAAATAACTGCTACTACTGTTAGAGTTCCAGTTAAAAATTCTCATAGTGAATCTGTAAACGTTGAATTTGAGAAAGATTTTGATTTAGACGAATTAATAAATTCTTTAAAAAATTCTAAAAATGTTATAGTTTCTGATGGTAATGATTATCCTACTGCTATTGATTGTAGTGGATATGACGAAGTTTTTGTTGGTAGAATAAGACGAGATTTTAGTGTTGCCTCTGGTATTAATATGTGGGTAGTTGCCGATAACATAAGAAAGGGTGCTGCTACTAATACTGTTCAAATTGCCGAATTGTTATTGTCTTATAATTTGGTATAATTTATAATAATTATAAAAATTTATAAAGGTGGAAATATTATGTTTAAAGGAAGTGCAGTTGCTTTAGTTACTCCATTTAACGATAATGGTGTGGACTTTGAAAGTTTAGAAAATTTAATAAAGTTTCATATTGATAATCAAACTGATGCAATAGTAGTTTGTGGTACTACTGGTGAAGCTACTACTATGACTGAAGAAGAATATTTTTCTACAATAAAATTCGTTGTTGAAAAAGTAAATAAAAAAATACCTGTTATTGCAGGTAGTGGTTCTAATAATACTATGCGTTCAGTTTATTTAAGCAAAGAATGCGAAAAATTAGGAGTTGATGGTCTTTTAGTTGTAAATCCTTATTATAATAAATGTAATAAAAAAGGGCTTAAGCTTCATTTTGAAACGATAGCTTCTAGCGTTAATATACCTATTATATTATATAACGTTCCTTCAAGAACTAATGTTAATATAGACCCTCAAACTGTTTTTGAATTATCTAAAATAAAAAATATAGTTGGTATAAAAGAAGCTAGTGGAGATTTAGCTCAAGTTGCTCATATAAAAAGTCTTGTTGACGAAGATTTCTATATTTATTCAGGAAATGATGATTCTATAACACCTTTACTATCTGTTGGTGGACACGGGGTTATATCTGTTGTTGCAAATGTATTACCTAAAGAAACTCACGATTTAGTTATGAGTTATTTAAACGGTGATATAGAAACTTCTAAAAAATTACAACTTGAATTAAAACCTTTGATAGATTCTCTATTTATAGAGGTCAATCCTATCCCTGTAAAAACTGCTCTTAATCTTATGGGGCTTAATGCAGGAAAACTTAGACTTCCTTTAACAGAAATGGAAGAAAAAAATATAGAAATATTAAAGAAAGAATTATTAGATAGGGGTATTAAGTTATGCTAAAAGTTATAGTTAACGGTGCTTTAGGAAAAATGGGTAAAGTTTTAACTAGATTAATAACTGAAGATAAAGATTTAGAATTAGTTTGTGGTGCATCATTAAATAACGGTGAAAAAACTGATTTTAAACTTTACTCTAAAATGGAAGAAATAAATGAAAAATGTGATGTTGTAATAGATTTCTCTCATCATTCTACTTTAGATGATGTTTTAGGATATTGTCTAAAAAATAAAACTCCTTTAGTTATAGCTACTACTGGTTATAACGAAGAAGAATTATTAAAAATAAAAAATGCTTCTAAAATAATTCCTATATTCCATTCATCTAATATGTCTTTAGGTGTTAATGTTATGCTAAGATTAGTTAAAGAAGCTTCAAAAGTTTTGAATAACTGGGATATAGAAATTATAGAAAAACATCACAACAAAAAAGTAGATGCTCCAAGTGGTACCGCTCTTATGATAGCAAATGCTATAAAAGAAGTTTTACCTTCTTTGGAATACAACTATGGAAGATATGGTAGAGAAGCAAAAAGAAGTGAAAACGAAATAGGAATACATGCCGTAAGAGGTGGAACAATAGTTGGTGAACATACTGCAATTTTTGCAGGTCCAGATGATATAATTGAAATAAAACATTTAGCCCAATCAAAAGAAATTTTTGCTAGTGGTTCTATAACTGCTGCAAAATATTTAGTAAACCAAAAAGTTGGGTATTATAATATGGACAATATGTTAGGTTAATATGGAGGTACATAAGATGAAATTAAATAGTGCTCAAGAAATAGCAAATTTTATAAAAAATGCTAAAAAAGTAACACC
>JAGHEK010000048.1 GCA_017889265.1 Romboutsia sp.
AGTTATCGGTTCTTGTGCAATAGCTATCCCTTGCATTTGACTTGTAATAAGTGTTACAGCCAATGTAGTAGATATCTTTCGCTTCATAAACATTCCTCCTTCTCAAAATTAATATCATTTAATTATATACCATTAGACTATCTTTTACAATATCAGCTCTTTTTCGTCATTTCTTTGTATAATCAAATATTTTATAATTCAAAATAAAAAACCACCTTAAATAAGGTGGCAAAATAATCAATATTATTTACACTTTTTATAAACGATAGGTTCCTCAAATCCAAAAGTTTTTTTATCATCTTTATAAAATACTTCACTTACGTATAATTTTCCATTTTCTATTCTTTCTTTTAATACGAATTTAGTTACAGGAGAAAACATACTTATACTTTCACCAGTAAAAACTCCATCATTTTCATTATATACCATAGGATTAAATTTTTCAGATTTTACTAAATTATTATAATCCATAACTAAATCATCATTATCATTTCTAAATTCTTCTTTAGATATATTTTCAGGTATCTCGAAAGATTCTAGTTTAACTTTATTATCTTCAGTTAATGTAAATAAAAATAAATGAGGTAAAATATTTTTTCTACCACCTTGTTCGTAATAACTTTCTTCTAGAACAAAATAACCCTTAAAATTCAAAGGAAGGTTTTGTATTTTATCATTACAAATCCCATTTATATGAGTAGCTTTTGGATGAATGATATTTCCTTTTAATTCTTCCTCTTTAATTTGTTCATCATTATTAAATTTTCCACATAAACTTTCTACAAATTTATTTAATATATTCATAATATAAATTCCTTTCTATCATTAACTTTATATTTAATTATATTATTTATCAATAATTACAGAATATAACTCCTATTCATTTTAATTTTTCCCATCTTTCTTTTCATTGTATCAAAAACTTTTATCAAATTTTTTATATCTTGTTCATCAACTTCAAAAATATCACATATTACGTATTTTTTATTTATATAAGTTCTATAACCTAATTAATTTGAATTTTGTATTTTTTACTTTTTTCTATTAATAATATACATATAAGTATAATTATAGTTATCAATTCTGATAACGGCAAAGATAAAAACACACCAATAGTGCCTATATACGGTGGCAACACCATTGTAAATATAAACTGAAATATAAAACCTCTGCCAATAGACAATATATTTGAATATAAATTTTTACCAATAGCTTGATAAAATGCACTCATTGTAAATATCACTCCTATTATAGGACTTCCCATACAATAAATCATTACCATTTTATATGCAAAGTCTATATTTTCTCCACTTATTCCATATATTTTTATTAATTCTTTTCCAAATACTAATAATCCTATACAAAATAACGTTCCACCTATAATACATATTCTTGTATTTATTAGTAATAACTTTCTCATTCTTTTTATTTTTTCGGCTCCATAATGATATCCTATTAAAGGTTGTAATCCTTGAGCTATACCCATACAAGTATTAACTATAAAGCAATTTATATAATTTGCAACTGTGTATATTGCAACATCTACAGTATCACCGTATGCATACATAACGTTATTTTGTACAAATAATATAATTCCATAAGATATTTCTATTGCAAAACTTACAAATCCGATTTTTATTATTTCTTTTAATATATTTACATCTATTTTAAAATTTTCTTTTCTAAGTTTTATCTTAGAACTCCCTTTTATAAAATAATATAAAGATACTATCATAGATATAAATATACTAGTACTTGTTGCTATAGCCGCTCCACGAATACCAAAGTCTAATTTTATAACTAATAACCAGTCTAATATTATATTACAAATAGCTCCTATAGCTATCATTATCATAGATAAGTCTGGTCTACCATCTGTTCTAATTATTGGATTTAAAGCTGTAGCATATATATATGGTATAGTCATAAGATACATTATCGTATAGTATTGTTTCGCATAATCTATTGTATCTGGGGTTGCACCTAATATTTTTAGTATAGGTTCTCTAAACAAAAGACCTACTATCATAAGTATCCCACCTATAACTATTACCGATTTTATTGCTACTGCTAAAGTTTTTTCAGACTTTTCTTGTTCTTCTTTTCCCATATGAATAGCTATTATACTACTTGTACCTATCCCTATCATCAGTCCTATACCTATTATCACTGTTATAGCCGGCCATACTATATTTATACTTGCAAGTCCAGCTTCACCCACACCTTGCCCTACAAATATGCCATCTATTAATGTATATATTGTGTTTAATACCACCCCTATTACAGACGGTACTACGAATTTAACCCATATCTTTAGTATATTCCCATTTAAAATCTCATTCATATTCAATTTTTCTCCTTTTAATAATCAATTTTTTCTTATCGACAAAATTATTTGTAATATAAAAGTGTTAATTTCTATACTATATCATAATTTTTAGATAAAATAAAAAACCACTCATCTATTTATCATAGAAAAAATGGTTTTTTATTCTTAATTAATTATAAGTTTTTCTTTATCTGCAAATTTAGTTAATGTAGTGATATTAAGATTTTTATTATATTCAACATCCCAACCCTCATTAGTAGTCGTAACTTTACCTTCAACAACACATTGCATCATTCCATCATCTAAAAAGTTGATTTCAATACCTTCAGTTGTGTTATTTATATTGGCAGGAATATTTACTCTTCTTAACTTACTTTCTTCAAATTCCAAATCAGATTCAAATACCCTAAAAGGTTTATCTGCTGATACATAAATATTATTATCTTTTTTATAAACAACATTGGCATCGGTCACAATATTTTTATTTTTAAGTGATTTTGATAAGCTTATTCTACAACCACTTGATTTTATATAATCTTCATTATATAACGGATGATCACTTTTATTATATACTGGGTTTATAGTAATATCAAAATCATCGGTTTTATTTTTCTTTATATCAATATCTAGATTATATGAGGCTGCACTCGCAAGTATTAATTGGTCTTCCCTAACAAAATTATAATTATACTTACTTTGGAAATTAGATGCTTTTTGTATTATATCTTTAGCTTGTTTTTCATCTTTATATATAAGATCGCAATGATAATACACACTTACAGGTACATCATATTTAGCCGATATATCTTCTAATCCTTCACTATTATACCCTAATACAGAATTATTATGAATAAGCATAGTTTTATTTCCTTTATCTTCTAAGAAAAATGGATAAGCGATAACATTTTCTTTAGCTATTTGTGGTATAATATCACTATTTGCTGGAGAAAAACCAGAATTCCAATACATACCTTTTTTATAAGCATTTAAAAAACTCTGTTTAGGAGTATTTTCACTAACTTTCCAAGTGTGTTGGTTAATTCCAAAAACGTTATCAGTAGGAATACCATAGTAATCAAGAGCTTTTAAATGTGCATCAAGTTCATATCTTTCTCTTTCATCAGAAGCAGATACATTTGTATAAAAATGAGGAGATATATACATATTATTATCTAGTATATAATCAACTTGTTTTTTCAATTCTTCTTTATATGGGAAATACTCAGAATCTATAGGATAAGCTAAACCATACTCCAACTGACCCGCAACTATGTCCACTACGTTATCGTCATTAACATCTGAAAATAAAGGAACACAATTATTTCCAAATTTAATCCTGTTATTGCCTTTATAATTAAGTTCTTTAGTAGTCATATAACCTTTACTATATAAATCACCGTTTTTAAATATAGTTTTTGCTATATATCCATCAAATGTTCCTATATACAATTCTTTAGTACCATCTTTATCTAAATCATACAATCTAGGTGCAATCCAATTACCTATATCATTTAACCCATCTACATCTGATATATCATACTCTATATAGTTACTTATAGATAACTTATTAGAATCAACTCCATAATAACAAATAAGTTTACCTTTATTAGTTCCAATTAATAAATCCAACTTATTATCACCATTTAAATCGCCTACTTCAGGAAAAACTTGTCCTTCTATTTTTGTATCAACTAGTACTTTTAAATTATTAAATCCGTCTTTTCCTCCTAAGGCACTATAAACTACACCTTCACACGAGCCAACAACTATATCATCTAACCTATCATCGTTTATATCTAAAACAACTGGAGCAGAATATGATTTTACTGAAATTTCTTTATTATTTAAGTCTGTAATTTTTATTGGTTTATTTACAGAAAATCTTTTATCATTATTTTTTCCGGTAAACAAGTATAATTTTCCATCTGATGAACCAGATAAAATATCGTTTATTCCATCATTATTAAAATCACTTATACACAGGTAAGCCGTATCAATATACTCTTTATTATCTATAAAATAACTTCCTGCATTTTCGATTTCATTTAAACTAAGCCACTCATCACCAGACACTATATGTTTACCTGAAGAATATGCATTTTCATTAAAGTCTATCTCATACTTTACTTCATTTTTATTTTGTTTTCCTTCTAAATAAGTTATAGTTTCATAACGTGAAAACCATTTATAAGTATTTCTAATTAATGTATATGACGGTATTTGATTATATTCTTTAGCTAATTCTCCAAATATTATAGCAGAATCATTTTCTATTCCTGTTATTTCTTCATAATGTAACTGCCAAGCCATAGAAGGTCTTCCAAAGCTACCAAAAACTCTACTTACTGAAAAACCGTATTTAGTTTTACTTATGTACTCTGCAAATTTATTAAGTATGATTTGATTTGCACTTGCCGTAGTATTAGCCAAACTTTTTTGATTTTCATCACGTATTTCCAAAGAAAATCCATTCAAAGAATAAATATTAGGTAATAATGGATTAGTAAAAAATACTAACCCTTCTCCGTACTGATTAAGTGTATACAACGAACCATAATCATTATAAATCAATGATTTTGCTGTAGAAGGTTCAATTGCATATCCATAATCGTAATCTGATAAACGTTCTTTATCCGAATAATCTTTATATAAATTTGAAAAATCAACTATTATATCTTTTATCTCATTTAAATCTTCATCAGAATTTTTTGATTTTAAGTTTTGAGGAACATTTTCTATCTTTTTATATTTTTTAGCCCCAATAAAATCTTTTTCGAAAAAAGAATGAAAACTATTATCTAGAAAAACTGCTCCACCATTTTCAACAAAAGATACTATTTCATTTTTTATCTTATTTGAATTTTTAGCCTCCATAATAAACTTATCAGGATAAATAATATCGTAATCATTTAAATTATATGATTTCGTTATATCTATAGCATCCACTGAAAGATTAAGCATTGTAGATTGTTCTAATTGAGAAAAAGTATCTTTCCAATATAAATTTTCATTATCTCCATTATAAATAACCGCTGCTTTTATAGGTAATATTTTATTATTTTCAAAACCTTGATAGGCATCTCCTTTATTTACTACATAGTAAGTAACTACTGAAAAACATATAAATAATACACTAAAAATTTTTAGTTTCTTCTTCATAAATTCATCCTTTTGCCAAAAAAGTATTCTAATTTTGATATTTTATAGTTTCTATTATATGTATGTTATCCTACTTTAACCATATATATACTATCTTTATTTACTCTCTACTTTTTGTATACCAATCATTTTTATTTACAAAATCATATAAATAACAAAATATATCGATTATTAAATCAATATATAAACAAACTTTTAACCGTCAGTCAAAATATTTTCAAAAATAAAATTAAAAATATAAAGATTTTATGTTAAAATATGTTTAATTATATATAAAAAAGGAAAAATAGGAGGTATATGGGATTGAAATAGCACATTAAAATTTTTTTGTTAATACTTATATTATGTAATCAAAATTGCTTTATTAATGCACATTCTGGGCGAACAGATAGTTCAGGAGGTCATAGAGATAATAAAAACACATCAGGATTAGGGTCATATCACTATCATTGTGGAGGAAATCCACCTCATTTACATACAGATGGTTGTCCTTATGATAGCAGTAATAACACTAGTTCAAATTCATCATCAGAGTCTAGTAGCAATAATAATGTTAATATCAGAATCTATAAGTAAAGGTCCTTCAAAAGAAAGTATAATAGAAAAAGGTACTAATGATGGTTACTATGATGGATATAATTTAAAAGAAAGTGAAGCATATAGCTATACTGGAGAATATGAATCTGAATATCAAGAAGCATATAAAGTAGCATTTGAAAATGGAAAAGCAGAAATAGAAAAAGACATCTATAATGCAAAAGAAAAAGGATACGAAGATGGTAAAAATAACACATTTGAAAACATATATAAACAAGAAACTCTCGTTAAATCATATCAAGAAAGTTATGATAAAGGAAATAAAGAATTTATAGAAAATAAAAAAATAGAATATGCAGAATTAGGCGAAAAAGACTGTATAGAAAATAAAAAAGACCGAACATTTGGAGATGAAGTTGATGCTATATTTGTAGAAGCTTACAATAATGCATATAAAAATAAATATTCTGAAATAAAAAAAGAAGAATATAAATTAAAAGGATATGAAGATGGAATAATAAATAAAACAGATGAAAATATTTCTCTAGAATATGTAGAGAGCTATAATGAAGGCAATTTAGAAGGAAAAAGAGAAAGAGAAATCATATTAGAAGATGCTTTTAATAAAGGTTATGAAGGAACACAAATAGATATAGAAAAAAAGTTTGAGCCAATAACTGAAGAAATAAATAAACAGTATTTAGAAGGTAAAAACAAAAAGAAAAATGAAATAGTTACTAAATCTATAATAATAGGCTCAATAATAATACTTGGAACATACGGTATATACAGATACAGTAAAATAAAATCTAAAAGAAATGATTAACATATCTTTACATAAATCAAATAAAAGCGATTAATAATCCTTTAAAACATATTATATACTTTTGATAATAAAAGAAGCTTCAACATATATTACCTATTAAGACTATATGTCGAAGCTTTTAAATAAATTCTTAATCTACTAAACCAAACTTAAGCTTTACTCTATTTAATTTAGCTCTCCAGGGATTATATAATATCTTTAGAAATATTATTGTAGATATAGAATGTATTAAATCTGGAAAAAAACTAGATATATATAATGAAAAAAAAGTATTCCAAGAAAATTCATGAATATATCCTGTAGCAGTCCATAAATTCATTATCCAACCAAATATAAAACCTGTAAATCCACCAAAAATATATAACTTTATTTCATTATTTATAATATTTTTCTTAATCAAATATCCTGATAAAAATCCTATTATTCCCCAACTAAACATCTGCCACGGGGTCCACGGACCTTGACCAAAAAACAAATTAGATGCAAGTGCAGATATAGCTCCAGTTAAAAAACCAGCTTCTGCACCAAATACACTTGCAGTTATTATTATTATAGCTGATGTAGGTTTAAAAAAAGGAATTGGTGCAAAAACAACTCTTCCTACTGATGCAAGAGCTGCCATAACAGCTAATGGAATCCACTCTCTAGCTCTAGGTTTTTTAAGTTCATACTTCATAAAAAATGGTATCATCGATAAAATTACAAATATCATACTTATTAAAGCATAACTTCTATTATCATACATTGTATATAACAATAAAAATATTGGAAATACGAGTACTATAAGTATTAATAATACTAAAAATCTATATTTTTTAAACTTTATTTTATTAGGTTCAATTTGCATAAATCCACAATATCCTCATATAAAATCGCATCTTCAAATATACCTCTACTTATCCTATTTGCTACTGTTGTGTAAAAACTATTTCCATTAAAAAACTTTCTTGGACTTGATTCTGATACTACCGTTCCATCAAAAAACATTGCACATCTATCTGAATATCTAGCACTAAATTCTATATCGTGGCTAACTATAACTAATGTTAATCCTCTTTCTTTTAACTTAATAAGTACATTAGCTATATCTTCTTTATGGTGTGCATCTAAACCTTTGGTCGGTTCATCTAGTAGTATAATACTTGGATTTAGTAGCATTATTTTAGCAAGTCCTGCTCTTTGTAACTCTCCTCCACTTAAATCATATGGATGATTTTCTAGTAAATCTACTATATTTAGTAATTTACTTACTTTATCTATATCTTCTTTTATTTTCTCTTTATCTATATTTCTAAGTATTAAAACTTCTTCTAAATCACTTCTTAAAGTCTCGTGAACAAATAATGATTGTGGATTTTGAGGAAGCATTGCAAGGTTTTCTTTATATAATGACTTATTGTTATATTTTTTTAAATCTTTATTATTTATAATTACTTTTCCTCTTTGTAATTTTAATTGTTTTGATATTATCCCTAAAGTTGTAGTTTTGCCTGTTCCATTTCCTCCAAGTATAGTATATATTTCTCCTTTATATACCTTAAAAGATATATTTCTTAGAATTGGCTCTGCATTTCTTTGATACTTAAAATATAAATCTTTTACCTCTATAACTATATCATTATTTGTATTTTCAAAAGACTCTTCTTTTTCTATTTTATTTATTTTTATATCCTCGAAATTGTCAGTTATCCACTTCTTACCTTCCTTTACCGTTAACGGACAAGTAAGATTATTATTTATATCTTCTTTTAAAGAATAATATATTTTATTTGGTGTTGGTAAAGCTTTAAACATATTATGACTTTTATTAGATAATACTTCTACTATATTTCTAGGATTATTATTAGCTATTATTTTACCATCTTCAATCACTATTACTTTATCTGCTATACTAAAAATTTCTTCTAGATTATGTTCTGTTATTATTATAGTCGTCGATAATTCTTTATTTATTCTAACTAATGTATCTATAAAATCTTTTGATGCTATTGGATCAAGTTGTGATGTCGGCTCATCAAGTATTAGAATTTTAGGTTGCATAACCATTATAGATGCTAGGTTTAATAATTGTTTTTGGCCTCCTGATAGCTCTGATACATCTTTTCTAAACCACTTTTGTATTCCAAAAAAACTTGCCATTTCAGCAACTCTAATTCTTATAGTTTGTGTATCTAATCCTAAATTTTCAAGACCAAATGCTAACTCATGCCATACTTTATCCGTTACAAGTTGAGCATCTAGATTTTGTAGTACATATCCTATTTGACTTGCCGTTTCTATTTGTAAATATTCATTTATATTTTTATTATAATAATATATATCACCACTTTTTTTACCATAAGGACTAAGTTCCGGCTTTAAATGTCTAAGAAGTGTACTTTTACCACATCCAGATTCGCCACATATAAGAACAAAATCTCCTTCTTCTACACTAAAATTTATTTTATCAAGCGCTTTTTTAAATTTATTCGGATATGAAAATTCTAAATTGTCTACTCTAAGTATCTCCATTTGTATCTCTCCCTTAGTTCTTGTATACTTGGCAATATACTTATAATAAAAAAAGTTATATACAACATATTAGATAATATATCTGTATCTATTTTTTGTATGGTTGGATAAAATATTAATTGACCATATCCATTTATATACCCTGCTAATAAAAACATTCCTGATATTAAAATATATACTAACATTACCATATCTCTATTTATAAACTCAAATATTTGAAAACTAGTCCTTTTTTTAATTCCATATCCTCTTGCTTTCATAGAATCTGCCGTTTGTACTGCATCTTCAAGTGCCCAAGTTACTAGTATTGATAATATTCTCATACAACTTTTTATTTTAAGGCTAATATTTCCTTCATTATAATCTATACCTAATGTTTTTTGTGAATTTGCTATAATCTTTGTTTGTTCTATAAGTTTTGGAATAAGTCTTAATGTCATACTTACTATTAATGCTATTGTTGGAGTGATCTTCCCAAATATATATAAAAATTTATCAGAAGTCATAATTTCATTGTAACAAGAAAACCATACCATAACACTTCCTAACATAAGACCTGATACAAACCCATAAAAAAGTGATTCTAAAGTTACGGGATTACTTCTTAAATAAAATAAGACCGTAGATCCTCTATTTACAAATATCATATTAATTATTGCTATTACTAATACCATTACAAATATAAATTTAATTAATTTTAAAGTTTTATATCTATCTAATATAATTAAATAGCTTAACGCTCCAATTAATGAAATTACTTGAAAAACAGGGTTCATATATAGCATAGATGTACCTATAACTACTACAAAATAAGAAAAACTAACAATTGGATGGTATCCTGCTAATACTCTCTCCATTATCTTCTACTTGCACCCAAATCTGCACCTAAATCACAAGTATAATTAAACTCTATAACATCATTAGGCTTTAATTTATATGCTCCACATCCATAGTTTGGATATACTCCATTTACACTATACATCCATCCACTATTTTGCCCACAATCAAATTCGTATAAGTTATCTATCCCTTCTATATATACACTACTCCCTGAACCACTATACTCCATATGAATCTTATTTTGCCTTACTACTTTTTCTAGTACTTCAAATACAGTTTCACCTTCTTTTATTTCTACTGTAGTAGTTCCTAATATAATTCCATTTGAAGGTAAGTGAGTAAATCCTGCCTCATTTTTAATTCCTTTATTTATTGCAGTTTTACAACTTATAGCTACTGTAACTGTATTTTTTTGAGGCTCTACTTCTTCTACATTTGGTGTATTAGTAGTCGTTCCTAAATTACTAGAATCATCTACTGTATTAGAATTAACACTTTCTTCTTTTGTTTCATTTTTAATTTCTTCTTTTTTAGGA